>JACEFY010000436.1 GCA_016807485.1 Stenotrophomonas maltophilia
TGACGCTGACGACGGCCGCGCTCTCGACGTCGTCGAGGGGTACGTGCACGCGCGGCCACCCGGCGACCGAGTTGACGGTGAGACCCGCGTCGTCGACCCGCACGTGGAAGGCCGTCGTCGTGACGACCAGCGCGGCGACGAGGAGGGTCGCGCCGATCATCACCCACATCGCGACAGGCTCGGCGGACACGACCACGGTGACCACCGTGAGCGCGATCATGAGGACGAGCGCCGAGATGAGCACGATGGCACCGCTCCGCGCGATCGACACCCGCTGCAGCCAGACGGCGCGCTCCCCGGGCGCCAGCGCGACCGGCTCGGTGGGGAGCGTCGCGGCCGGGCGCCACGGCTCGTGCGGCTAAAGCCCCCAGCCCGCCGCTCCCGCGAGCGCCGCGGCGACGAACGATGCCGCGAGCGGCACGAGGATGGGTCCGCTGTCGGCGGCATCCGCCAGGCCCGCCTGGAGCACGAGGGTCCAGGTGCCGAGCACGGTCATGAGGACGGCGACCGCCAGGGCGACGGCACCGAGCAGCCGATACGCGAAGCCGCGGTCACCGCGCCGCATGCTCGGCAGCACGCTGAGCGCGATGAGGCCGGGGATGCCGAGTCCCACGAGCGCGGTGAGGAGCACGGTCAACCACGCGGGGCCGAACCCGTTCGGCTCGCCCGTGAGGCCCCAGTGGACCGCCACCGGATCGGGGAGGCTCGGCAGGGCGATCAGCTGGACCACGAGCGCGGCCACGGTGATCACGGCCGGGAGCACGAGCGCCACCAGGGTGAATCTGCGCACGGAGAGTCGCTCAGTCATGGGTCTTCCCTTCGTCGCCCTCACGCACGAGGGAGGCCAGTGTGTCGATGGAGATGCCGAGCGCGAGGGCACGCTCGCGGAGGGCCGCGATGTCGCCGCGGAGGTCGGCCAAGGCGCCTCCCGCTTCGGTGACGACCGCACCACGGCCGCGGCGCATGTCGACGAGCCCCTCATCGCGCAGCAGCTGGTAGGCCCGCAGCACGGTGTGCAGATTGATGTCGGCGGCGCTCGCGACCTCGCGCGCGGCCGGCAGACGGTCACCCACGCGGAGGCGCCCGGCGGCGACATCGGCGCGGACGGATGCCGCCACCTGCGCGAACAGCGGTTCGGCGCTGTGGGGGTCGATTCGGAGGAGCATGAAGCTATTCTATAACAACTAGAACAGTTTCGATGCCCGCCTCAGCCGAGGGGTTTGAGTGCGAGGTCGGTGCGGCCCTGGCCCGGGGCGACGACGGCGAAGGCCGTGTAGCCGTCGGCGGCGGCGCGGTCGAGCAGCGGCTTGAGGTTCTTCGGGCGCTGCTCGAGCCGCACGCGCGCGCCGTCGGCGATGAGCGACGCCTTGAGGGCGACGAGCTCGGCGACGGGGACATCGCGGTCGTGCACCAGGACGACGGCGGAGCCGGCGGCATCCGCTCCCCCGGTGAGGAGGTCGACGATCCGCTCGAAGCCGATCGAGAACCCGACGGCGGGCACGTCCTGGCCGAGGAAACGGCCGATCATCCCGTCGTAGCGACCCCCGCCGCCGAGCGAGTAGTCGACGCTCGGGTGCGCGAGCTCGAAGATCGTGCCGGTGTAGTACCCCATGCCGCGGACGAGGAAGGGGTCGAAGACGAGCGGGATGTCGCCCGCGAGCGCGTCGGCCGCGGTCAGGCGCGCGCCGGCGACCGCGTCGCCGATCGCGACGAGGTGGGCGACGATGTCGTCGGGTGCGCCGTCGGGGAGCGCCGCGCGGATCTGGCCTTCGCCGAACGGGCGGTACTCCAGGGTCCGGGGCCGCAGCAGGAACGCACGGAAGGACTCGACGGCGGCC
>JACEFY010000437.1 GCA_016807485.1 Stenotrophomonas maltophilia
GAGCTTCGACCCCGACCTCGTCGGGCGCATGCGGGCGCGCTACGCGCATCCGATCACGGAGGAGTTCACCCTCGGCGCGAGGGACATGCTCGAGCTGCGGATCGCGTTGATCGAGGCGCAGCGCGAGCGCCTGCGCGCCCTCAGCTCGGGCGGATCGTTCAGCACGCGGTCGCTGCGGCACGTGCTGGCCGAGCTCGACGCCGACCAGCTGAGCACCGAGCTGCGTCTGCGCGAAGACGATTGAGGCCGATGCCGGGCGACTTCTGTCGTCACGGAGCGGACCAGGCGGCGGATTCTGCCCGTGATGCGCGCGCAGACCTGTGACAATGGAGCATCCCGACGAAGGAGCCCGCATGTCGATCCCCCACGGTGACCACCGCGCGCCGGCCGACTACGCCGAGTCGGTGTCGCTGCCGGCGACCACCGAGGCCGTCCCGGTGATCGTCTCGCGCACCGACGGGTGGGCCGCCCGCCCCGCCGGATCGCGCCTCGTGGGACTCGTCGTCGCGCGCGACGATCTGCCCTCGGTGATCGCGCAGCGCGATGCGCTGGCGGAGTTCGGCGTGCCGATCGAGGGATTCCGGCATCCCGCCCCCGAGACCGGCGAGAGCTGGGGCGAACGGCTCACGCGTCTGTTCGGCCGGCTCGACACGGGCGATGTCGTCGTCGTCGCCGACAAGCACGCCCTCGGCCGCACCGCACCGGAGGAGTCGCACGCGATCGCCGAGCTGCGCCGCCGCGGCATCATCGTGAAGGTGCTCGGCCACACCCGCGCCTGAGCGCCACCCCCTTTTCCGCGAATCACCACCGCACTCCCGAGTCACCACCTGGCGCGCGTGCGCAGAATGGTGACTCGGGCGGGAGGTGGTGATTCGCGCGGCGGGACAGGAGCGGAGGGCGGGCGCACGCACGATGAAGGCGCCCACCCGGTGGGGTGAGCGCCTTCGTCGTGCGGTCAGGAGCCGAGCTGGCTGGCGAGCTGCTCGTCGGTGGACTGCAGGGCCTGGGCGGCCTTCTCGAGGAACGAGGCCATGCCCTCGATGCCCTGGACGGTCTTGGTGGCACCGGTGGTGAACTCGGTGTACGACGAGTCGAACGCACCCGAGGCGCGGGTCGTGGTGAAGCCGTCCTGGACGAGCTGGGCCACGAGCTGACGCAGGCGCTGGAGGGTCGCCTCGAGCTCGCCCTGGCCGTCGCGCAGGCGTCCGGCGGCACCGCTCATCTGGTCATAGGTGACATTCAAATTGGCCATGAGGGCCCCCTTCATCTGGCCCGGCGGAGTGCCGGGAGGTCTGTTGTGATTACGACGATAGGCGGCGCGAGCGGATATGCCCATGGGGAGAACTCCCCATGACCCCTCACGCCTCGCTCCCGGCCATCAGCGGGAACTGGATGCGCACCGTCTTGCCGCGGTGGGCGAGGATGCCGCGCCCCACCGGCAGCTCGCCGCGCACGAGCCGCGGGAACGGCGTCTTCAGGATGACCTCGCCGTCGATCGTCTCGGGCTGCAGCACCACGCCGCGGCGCGCCGCCTTGATCTCGCCCAGCAGGCCGAAGTTGCTCGTCCACTCGGAGATCTCGCCGACCACGACGAGGAACACCTCGCCACGCCCCGCCCGCTTGACGAGCGACGACAGCGTCATCTCGACGATCGACGTCGCGAACTCGCCGATGCCCTCGAGCACGACGATCGGCACCGGTCCGCCCGCGGCGACACGGTCGGCGGCTTCGTCCGCGGCCGACAAGGCCGCCATCGCGGCCGAACCCGCTTCGGCCGTCGCGGTCCACGCGAGCGCCCCCGCGACGGGCGAACGGCGGTCGCCGAGGTAGAACGCCGG
>JACEFY010000438.1 GCA_016807485.1 Stenotrophomonas maltophilia
GGCGCCTTGGCCGGCCCGGTCGCGGTCGGCGCCGTCGCCTTGGACGCCGCCGGCGCGCGTCGCCGGATCCCCGAGGGGCTCCGCGACTCGAAGCTCGTCGCCGAGCACCGCCGACCCGCCGTCGCCGAACGCGCCGCCGGTTGGGTGCAGGCCTCGAGCGTGGGGTGGGCATCGGCCGCCGAGATCGACGACGTCGGCATCATCCGCGCACTCGGCCTCGCCGCGCTCCGCGCGATCGCGGAGCTCCGAGGGTTCGGCGTGGTTCCGGAGGAGGCAATCGTGATCCTCGACGGCAACCACGACTACATCACCCCGGCGGGCGGTGCAGGACTCCGCGTGCAGCCCGTCATCAAGGCCGACCGCGACTGCGCGTCGGCGGCAGCGGCATCCGTCCTCGCGAAAGTGGCGCGCGACGATCTGATGGTGGCCCTGCACGACGAGCAGCCCGTCTACGCCTGGGCGCGCAACAAGGGCTACGCGAGCCTGACGCACCGCGAAGCGATCCGTTCGCACGGGCTGAGCGCGCACCATCGGGCGTCGTGGGCCATCGCCGACGCTCCGACGCTGTTCTGACTCGGCGCCAACTAGAGTGGAATCACCATGGACGACGAAGTATTCGAGGACTACGACCGCGAGCTGGAACTGGCGCTCTACAAGGAGTACCGCGACGTCGTCGCGCAGTTCCAGTACGTGATCGAGACGGAGCGTCGGTTCTACCTCGCCAACGACGTCAATGTCGTCCGCCGCGACACGGAGCACGACTTCTACTTCGAGATCTCGATGACGGACGTGTGGGTGTGGGACATCTACCGGGCCGATCGCTTCGTGAAGTCGGTGCGCGTGCTGACGTTCAAGGACGTCAACGTCGAAGAGCTGCAACGACGCGACTTCCAGATCCCCGACGAGCTGTCGCTCGACTCCTGAGCGCCATCGCCTCCTCCCCAGGAGGCTGATTCCGCCGGCTGTCCACGGATCGTCTCCGATCCGCCACGCGGCCGCTCCGTCCGGAGCACCATGCCTTCATGGCACAGAAGGACGACCGCGGTCGCGCGGGCGAGGAGCGCGCGGCGCGACATCTGCAGGAGCACGGCTTCGAGGTGCTCGACCGCAACTGGCGATGCGCGGCGGGCGAGCTCGACATCGTCGCGACGGACGGTCGGGATCTCGTGATCGTCGAGGTCAAGACGCGTCGCACCGAGTGGTTCGGTCACCCGTTCGCCGCGGTCGATGCGCGAAAGCGCGACCGGCTGTGGCGGCTCGCACGCGCGTGGGCGGTCGCGCACCCCGAGTCCGTCCGGCGCCGACGCCTGCGGCTCGACGTCATCGGCATCACGGGCGAAGACCCCGCCACGGCGGTACTCGAGCATCTGGTGGACCTGCGATGACGCTGGGACGCACGTGGGGCGTCGTGTTGACCGGACTCCGCGGCGATCTCGTCGAGGTCGAAGCCGATCTGTCCAACCAGGTGCCGGGCTTCCAGATCATCGGACTGGCCGACAAGGCCATCGGCGAAGCGCATCAGCGTGTGCACAACGCGTGTGCGAACAGTGGCCTGGACCTGCCGCGCCGGAAGATCACCGTGAATCTGTCGCCGGCCAGCCTCCCCAAGCAGGGATCGGGACTCGACGTCGCGATCGCGATCGCCGCGCTGGCAACCGAGCAGCCGATGGATGCCGCCTCCCTGTCTGCGACCGTGCACATCGGCGAGCTCGGGCTCGACGGACGCCTGCGCCCTGTCCCGGGAGTGCTGCCCGCCGTCCTCGCGGCAGCGCGCGCCGGGGTGCGCCGCGCGGTGGTGCCCGCCGCGAACCGCGACGAAGCGGCGCTCGTGGCGGGC
>JACEFY010000045.1 GCA_016807485.1 Stenotrophomonas maltophilia
TCTTGCAGGACGAGCCCCGTCCGCCCGCGCGCGGCCGCCGCGGGGGCGCCGTCCACGAGGATCTCGCCGTCGGCGTCGCCCTCATCGGCACCGCCGAGGACACCGGCCATGCCGTGCAACAGCGTCGACTTGCCCGAACCGGACGCCCCGAGGAGGAGCACGCGCTCCCCCGGCTCGATGCGCAGGCTCACCCCGCGGACGGCCCACGCGCGGCGGGTGGCGTAGCGCCACCCCCAGCCGCGCACCTCGATCGAGGCGGGCCGAGAATGCGCCGTCACGCTAGACGCGCACGCCCGCTTCGCGACCCGCGGCGAAGCGGGAGAGCGCTCCGGTGCGGGCGACGGCGCGGGTGATGAGCCACGCGCCGAGCCCGGCGACGACCGCGCCCGAGACGGTCGTGGCGGCGATGTAGACCGTCGTGAACAGCGTGTCGGCGCCGGGGTACCAGAAGATGCGGTCGTTGATGCCCGCCGCCAGTCCCGCGCCGGCGCCGGCGAGCACCGCGACCGGCAGCCGCCAGACGCCGTAGAGGAACACGAGGAAGACGAGCTCGGCCCCGAGCCCCTGCACGAGCCCCGAGACGATCGTCAGAGGCCCCCACTGATTGCCGACGAGCGCCGAGATGACCGCGGCGACCGTCTCGGTGTAGAGCGCGGCTCCGGGCTTGCGGATGATGAGGCCTCCGAGCACCCCGGCGATGAGCCACGGACCGGCCAGCAGTCCCTGGATGCCGGGAAGCAGAGGCTTCAGAATCGCCGACGGCCCTTCATAGCCGACGTTCCAGAGCAGGAACACCGCGGCGCACGCCACGGCGATGACGCTGGCGACGACGATGTCGACGACCCGCCAGCGGAAGCGGCCTCCCGTCGAGACGGGGGTGGGTGCAGACGTGACAGCAGACATTTCTTCTCCTCCCTGCGCCGGCATGATCCGGATCAGGTTGTTACGGTCGAAGCGTGGTTCGCTTCCTCTCAGCCCGGCTCACCGGACTCCCGTGGGTGTGGAAACGATCATAGCGAGAACCGGGTAGTTTGAGCGGGTGACCATGGAAGACGCGCCCCCGTCGTCGCGTCGCGCGCTTCGAGAGCGCCAGACCGGCCCGGTCGCCGTCCGCCGCCCCGCCGGCTCACGCGTCGCCCTGGGATGGGTCGACGAGGATGCCGTCGGGGTCCGCGCCGCGCCGGGCGACCTGCAGGGCACGACGCACCCGTATCAGTGGGCCGCGCCCGACCTGCTGGCCAAGCGGCCGCGCCGTTCACCCCTGCGAGCCGGAGTCGTCGTGCCGATCCTCGTGGTGCTCGGGATGGCGGGCGCCTACGCCGGGGCGACCCTGCTGTGGCCGCTGCACGCCGTCCCGGCCGCGGTGACGGCCGCACCGGTGGAGGACATCGCCGCACCGGTGACCACCGTCGCCTGGCCCGAGGCCGGGTCGGCCGCCGTCGCGGTGCGCGGCATCGCGTCGATTCCGGCATCCACCCCCGACCCCGCGCCGATGGCGAGCATCACGAAACTCGTGACCGTGCTCATGGCGCTCGACGAGGCGCCGTTCGCCCTCGGCGAGGACGGCGCGACCTTCAGCTTCACCCGCGCCGACCGCGCCGCATACTGGGACTACCTCGCGAGCGACGAGTCGGCCCTCGACGTCCCGGTGGGCGGCACGCTGAGCGAGTACCAGCTGATGCAGGGCATCCTGATCGGCTCGGCGGGCAACTATGCCGACCGGCTGGCGAGCACGTACTGGCCGACGGATGCCGTCTTCGCCCGCGCCGCGACGAAGTGGCTGAGCGACCACGGCCTCCCGGGCATCACCGTGGTCGACCCCACCGGCATCGACGAGGCGAACACCGCGACCCCCGCCGCGCTCATGGCCCTCGCGGCGAAGGCGCTCGCGAAGCCGGTCGTGGCCGACATCGTCCGCACGCCGAGCGTCACGCTCCCCGGTGCCGGCGAGGTCGTCAACACGAACGACCTGCTCGCCGATCCGGGCGTCATCGGGCTGAAGACCGGCAGCCTCTCGGGCGCCTACAACCTGCTCGCCGCCAAGGAGACGACGGTCGGCGGGGAGACGGTGCGCGTCACCGCCGCGGCACTCGGACAGCCCACCGACGCCCTGCGCGACAGCGAGACGGCACGTCTGCTCGACCAGGTGATCGCCGAGGTCTCGCAGCCGCAGATCCTCCCGGCCGGAACGGTCGCCGGCGTCGTCACGACCCGATGGGGGTCGCGCGTGGACGTGGTGACGGATGCCGACGCCACCGCGATCCTGTGGAACGCCGCGACGGCGACCACCACCATCGACCTCGACCTCGGCGACGCGCGCGCCGCCGAGGCGTCGGCCGGCAGCGCGACCCTCACCGGGCCGCTCTCGGCGCAGAAGGTGGGCCTGCACCTGGCCGCCGACATCCCCGATCCCGACCCGTGGTGGCGACTCACCCACCCGCTGGAGCTCTGGGGCCTCATCTGACGCTTCGCGCGGTGACCCGTGTGCGAAGGTTTCGATACGCCGCCCTGTGGGCGGCTACTCAACCTGACACGCAGACGCCTCAACGCGCGCTTCGCGCGCGGTGACCCGTCTCGTGTCAGAACGGCCAGACGAGCGGCACGTAGGCGACCGCGACGGCGAGGAAGACCAGCATGAGCGGGAGGCCGAGCTTCCAATAATCACCGAACCGATAGCCGCCCGGCTGCAGCACCATGAGGTTCACCGGTGTGGCGATGGGCGTCATGAAGGCAGCCGCCCCGGCAACGGTCAGCGCCATCATGAACGGCTGCACGCTGACCTCCATCGCCGACGAGATCGCGACGGCGATGGGGGTCACCACGAGCACCGTGGCGACGTTGGAGATGAACTGGCCGAGCACCATCGTGAGTACGCAGATGACGAGCAGTGCCAGATGGGGTGAGGTGCCGCCGATGACGCGGAGCACCGCGTCGGCGACGACGGATGCCGCGCCGGTGGAGATGAACGCCGACGACAGCGGCACCATCCCGGCGATGAGGATGACGGTGGTCCACGAGATCGCCCGGTAGGTCTGGGGGATCGTGAGGACGCGGGTGAGCACCATCGCGCCGGCGGCGAGGAGCCCCGCGACCACCGGCGGCACGAGGCCGGTGGCGAGGAGGAGCACCATCGCCGCGAGGATCACGAGGGCGCGCCGCGCGCCCCGACCGAGGGGCACCGCGCGCTGGAGCGACTGCGGAGGCGTGACGGCGATGACGTCGGGGGACTGGGTGTAGCGGGTGAGTGCGGCCCACGGACCCTGCACCAGCACGGCGTCGCCCGCCTGCAGTTCGAGCGAGCCCGTCACCCCGGTGCCGTGCGAGGCGTTCGGCCCCTCCTCCTCGCCGCGGCGGACGGCGAGAACGACGAGATTCTCCTCCCGCGTGGTCATGCCGGCGCAGACGACCCGCCCGATGAGCGACGAGCGCGGTGCCACGAGCACTTCTGCGACGCCTTCCCGCACGTTGAAGAGCACGCCGGTGTCGAGGTCGACGTCGTAGCTCTCGCGCAGAGTCTGCGCGTGCTCGCCTGGGTCGGGTGCCCCGCCGAGGTGGTCGGCCACGCGCGCGGGCAGCAGCCGGTCGCCGGCAAGGGTGACGATGAGCACCGTCAGCACGACGAGCGGAACGCCGACGAGGGCGAACTCGAAGAAGCCGAACTCGCGGCCGCCGGCTGCCGCCGCCGCCTCCGAGACCACGATGTTCACCGGAGTTCCGGTGAGGGTCAGCAGCGACCCCGCGCTCGCCGAGAAGGCGAGGGGGATGAGCATCTTCGACGGCACGATCCCGGCGCGCACCGCGACCACGACGACGACGGGGAGGAGCGCCGCGACGGCCCCGTTGATGGAGATGAACGCCGCGATGACCGCGGCCATGAGCCCGATGATGACGGTCAGTCGCGCGCGTCCGCGCCCGGCGCGGGTGATGACCTGATGTCCGATCCACGCCGTGACGCCGGTGGCATCCAACGCCTCACTCACGACGAACAACGACGCGATGAAGAGCACCGTCGGGTCGCCGAAGCCCGACAGCGCAGCGGGGAGCGTCAGCACTCCCGTCGCCCACAGTGCCAGCGCGACGCCGATCGAGACGACGGCCAACGGGATCTTCCCGCTGACGAACGCGACGATCGCGAGCGCCAGGATCAGGAAGGTCCAGGATGCCGGTTCCATGGCTTCACCCTAGCCATCCGCTCCTCACACGAAGCGGACGGTCTGCTGCAGTCGGGTGCGCACATCGAACAGCTCGTTGCCGCCGATGTCGCGCGCGCCACTCAGCCCCCGGCGCAGCACCGTCGACAGCGCTGAGCGCCCGACGACCGCGACCGCGAGGCCCCGGACCTTGCCGAGCTCCTCGATGGCCACGGTCACATCGTCGTCGGGCAGGACGACGATCGCGCCGCTGAACTTCACGCGGGCCGCGCGCGCGAGCGCCCGCGTGCGCGCGACGAGCTGGGCGACCGGCGCCCCGGCGACGTCGTCCCCGATGACCTCGCCCCGCCGCGTGCGCACCGGACCGCCGAAATCCTCCGACAGCAGCGCGTACAGGCCGCTCGGCCCGAGCACGACGTGGTCGAGCTTCGCCTCCGGGTCGTGCGGGTCGGCCGCGACGTCGTGCCACACCGTGAACCCCATGCCGAGGTCGCCGACGATGCGCGCGGTGGCTTCTTCGGCGAGGGCGTCCGCGAGCATCCGCCGGAGCTCCCGGGGTGCCGTGCGCACGAGCGCCGGGTCGTACGGATCGTCGAGCGGCACCCCGCGGCCGACCCACTCGCGCATGAGCGTGAGATAGCGCTCGCGGCGCCACCCGCCGGGCTGCCCGAACGAGCGCGCGCGGGGGCGGGTGTCGGCGGGGCGTCCCGGAGGGCGCCAGGTCGAGGCCTCCGGCGCGAACGACGTCGCCTCGGTCGCGAAGCCGTGCCCGCGGTCGTACGCCGCGCGGGCCTCCGGCGTGCCGACGAGGTCCCACGCGCGCTGCACCTGGACGAACACCGCGGCGTCGCCGCCGGTGTCGGGATGCGTCTGCCGCAGGCGCAGCCGGTAGGCGCGCCGCAGCTCGTCGTCGCTCGCGTCGGGGGCGACCGCGAGCACGTCGTACGCCGAGGCGGAGAGGGGGCTGTCGAACATCAGGACCAGAGCGGCGTCTCAGGCACGAACGCGAGGGCGCGGCCCCCGAGGTCGCCCGGCAGGTCGGCGAGCGCCGGCGGGTTCCAGCGCGGTGAACGATCCTTGTCGACGAGCTGCGCGCGGATGCCTTCGGGCAGATCGGGCTGGGTCGTGGCGAACCACAGCACGAGCGCGTACTCCTGCGCGAGCGCCGCACGCAGGTTCGGGAGTGCGCGGGCGGCCCGGACGGCGGCGAGCGTCACGGTCAGCCCCGTCGGCGACAGGGTATCGAGGAGGTCGGCGGCCGCGGCGGCTTCGGGCTCGGAGCGCCCCTGCAGACGCGTGATGATCTCGGGCACGGTGTCGGCGGAGAACGCCGCGTCGATCCAGGGCCGAGCCGCCTCGAGGGTGGAGGCGGGGGCCGTCTCGTCGAAGAGGAGCACGAGCTCGGTCGGCGTCTCGGGGTCGGCGCGGGTCACGAAGGCGTCGCGCAGGTCGTCGAGGTGCTCCGACCGCACGAGGTGATCGGCGAACCCCGTGTAGATCGCGTCGGCGGCATCCATCGTCGCGCCCGTCAGCGCGAGGTACTCGCCGATGCGACCGGGCGCGCGCGCCAGCAGCCACGAGCCGCCGACGTCGGGGGTGAAGCCGATGCGGGTCTCGGGCATGGCCAGCTTCGAGCGCTCGGTGACCACGCGCACGGCCGCGTGGCCGGCGAGGCCGATGCCGCCACCCATCGTGATGCCGTCGGCGTACACGACGATCGGCTTCGGATACTCCGCGATGCGGGCGTTCAGCGCGTACTCCGCGCGGAAGAAGACGCCGGTCAGGTCGGCGCGGCCCGTGACGATCTGCTCGTAGAGGCCACGCACGTCGCCGCCGGCGCAGAGGCCGCGGTCGCCGGCGCCGTCCAGCAGCACCAGCGCGATGTCGGCGTCGTGCTCCCACTCATCGAGCGCCCGCGCGACGGCGTCGATCATGCCGAGGTCGAGCGCGTTGATCGCACGCGGGCGGTCGAGCGTGATGCGCCCGACGCTGCCTTCGCGATGCACACGGACGGTCGGGGCGTCGGAGACGGATGCCGGTTCACTCACTCCGGCAACGTTACCCGCGCGCGCCGCGCGCGCGGCGTCACGCGAGCGAGGGACGCGGGCGCGGTGTGGGAGTGTGCGCGCCGCCCACGACGGGGAGCGAGGACGTCACGATCTCGGTCACCTCGACGAGGTGGTCGTCGGTCTCGAGCCGCAGCGCCTGGACGAGGGCGAGCCCGTTGCGGGTCGTGAGCACGATGCGCCCGAACTCGGGGTCGCCGTCGAGGTCGATGACGACCGCCGGGTGCTTGCGTCGCACGATCACGAAGTCGGCCCCGCCCGCCGACTTCCAGGTGCCCATCGCCAGCACACCGCGCACGAACGTCCCGGGTGTCGGAACACCGCGCAGCCACGTCCACGCGTCGTCGACGAGCTGCACCTTGCGGATGTGGGAGCGCTCGATGCGCACGTCGTCTTTCCGCCTCGCGAGGGCACGCTCCGTGGCGGAGAGCACGACATCGAGCTGCGTCGAATCCAGCAGCAGGGTCACCATGCCCTCAGTCTGCCAGCGTCGCGGGGCGGCGACACCCCCGACCGGCAACGATCCGGTCTCAGACGGCGAACTCGTCGGTCGCGTGCGGCAGCGGGAACTTCGAGACCGCGGCGATGAGGCCGTCGACGGTCTGCTCGCGGGCGACCGCAGTGACCCCGAGTCCGGCGCGCCGGGCATCCTTCGCGGTGCGCGGACCGATCGCCGCGACCACCGTGCTCGCGGGGATGTCGGGGAACTGCAGGTGAACCTGCTCGGCGACCGATCCGCTCGTGACGAGGATGGCGTTGATGCGGCCGCTGGCGACGTCGTGCGCGATGCGCTCGGTCACCGGCACGCCGACGGTGCGGTAGGCGACGACGCTGCGGACGTCGTGCCCCGCAGCCGAGAGCTCGCGCGTGAGGACGGGCTTGGCGATCTCGCTGCGGAGGGTGAGGATGCGTCGCGGCTGCGGCTCGAGGGCGATCATCTGCGCGGCCATGCCGGCGGCGGAGTTGTCGTCTTCGGGAACGAGGTCGACGCGATAGCCGACGGCGGACAGGGCGGTCGCCGTCGTCTCGCCGACGGCGGCGACGCGGGTGGAGGCGGGGATCACGGCCCGATACGCGTAGAGCACGTCGACGGTGGTCGCGCTCGTCAGCGTCACCCAGTCGAAGGCTCCCGCGGCGAGGTCGGTGAGCGCCGTCTCGAGCGTCTCCTGATCGGTCGACGGCGCGAAGTTGATGAGCGGCGCGATCACCGGGGTCGCACCCTGAGTGCGCAGCGTCGCGGCCACCGAGTCGCCCCACGGACCGCCGCGCGGCACCAGCACACGCCAGCCCTTGAGGGGCTTGGCGGCCGCGTCGGCCCGGTGGTCAGAATTCATGCTCGACTCTCGTGGTGCGCTGTCGGAACACACGGTTTCGCGCGTCCCGACCGTGTCGGATTCCGGATGCTGCGCATCGGGTCGGCACAGCGGGCAGAGTGCGCACCATTGCCACTGCCTCGTTCACGAGCATACCCGCGCCCGCGTGTGCTGCGCGGGACCCGCACGATCAGCGGGTGTAGAGACGGATGAGTCCCCACACGATCACTCCGACTGTCACGGCGACGCCGGCGACGGCGGCGGTCGCAGCGTTGGGGTTCTGGCGGGTGAACCGGCGTGCCTCGGCGACCCGTCGATCGGTGGCGACCGCGACGCGCTTCGGGACGTTGGCCTTCAGCTCGATCGCGGCGAGCGTCGCCTTCAGCTCGGCGCGCGCGCTCTCCACCGGGTCGGTGATGCCGAGGGCCACCGCGGTGCGGGGAACGGGGAGGTCAGAACTCATCGGCCACATCCTTCACAATGCGCGCATCGACCTTGATGGCCTGCGCGGGGTTCTGGGTCTTCGACAGCTTCTTGATGCGCATGAGGCCGAGCAGCGCGAACACCGCGGCACCGATCAGCGCGACCACGACGACGATGAGGCTCGCGAGCCAGGCCGGCATCCAGGACGACAGCCCGATGATCGCGAACGCCGCGAGCGCGGGCAACGACCAGAAGAGGAAGAACAGCGCGACGATGAACCACACGCCGCCCATTCCGACGTCCTTGCCGGCGCTCTTGACCCACTTCTTGGCGGAGTCGACCTCGGCGACCACGAGATTGCGTACCAGCTCGGGGACCTCGCCGACGAGGGTCAGCAGGCTCTGGTCCGAGCGGTCGCGGAAGCCGCGCGGGGCGGTCATCTCAGCGGTCCGCCGACTTCTTGAGGTCGCTGACGGTCTTGTCGGCCGCCTTCTTGACCTCGTCGGCGGTCACCTCGGCGCCGCGTGCGACGTCGTCGGCCGAGGCCTTGCCCGCCTTGATGGCGCTGTCGAGCTTCTGCCCGGGCGTACCGGACTTGGTGACGGCCTTCGTGACCTTCACCGCCCCGTCCCAAACGGCGCTCGGAAGCGCGAGGGCCGCGGTCTTCCCGAAGTCCTTGGCCTTCGCCACCTGCTTCTGCACGGGGTCGGTGTTCCACAGCTTCAGATACTGCGACTTGATCTGTTCGTAGCGCTCGCGCCCGGCGCGCGACCCCAGGACATAGCCCGCGGCGAGCCCGACGACGATACCGATTTTGCCCCTCATGGGGTCTCCTCACGCTGGTGGCGGTGTGGTGGTGCCCCTTCAGGGTAACGCCGTATGCCGATGACGGCATCCTCTTGCGCCGGAGGGCGTCACAGGGTAGCGGTGTCCGGTTCGGCGCCCCACAGGAGGTCGTGCCGCACGCGCTCGGCCGTGCGCACCGCGTCGCCGATCTCGTCGCGCAGGTCGCCGCCGGCGAGCCATCCGCCGACCGCGTACAGACCGTCGTGGGCGGCGAGAGCAGCGCGAGCCGCGGCGATGCGGTCGGCGTCGCCGACGCGGCGACCCGTGCCCGCGGCGACCCGTCGGGACCGCGTGGCGCCGCGCAGGCGCGGGTGGGACGCACCGCTGAGGAATGCGGCGGCCGCGGCCGCTTCTGTGAAGAGCACGTCGTCGTCGCGATCCGACGCCGGCAGCACGACGCGGACGATGCGGCCGTCCGTCAGGGCGGCGCGCGGCGCGCGCGCGGTCGCATCGGTGACCGAGAAGACCGACGAACCGACCGGGAAGGCGATGACGTCCGCGGCCTCCTCGCCCGCCCCCGCCAGCACCAGCGTGACCACGTCGACCTCGTCGACCCGGTCGAGGGCCTCCGCGAGACCCGCGGCCACCGGCAGCAGCAGTCGGCGCGCGTCGGCGGCATCCGTCGCGACGATCACGGCGTCGGCGTCCCACTCGATCCCGTCGCCGACCACGTGCCACCCCGCGCCTGCGCGGGTGATGCCGGTCACTTCCGTGGAGAGGGTGAGCTGCGCACCGAGGTCGCGGAGCTGCCCCTCGAGCGCGGCGATGAGCGGCCCGAACCCCTCGCGGAACGCGCGGCGGAGCGGCGCGGGCTCTGCCTGCAGCTGCGACACGGCGCCGGTGAGTGATCCCGTCCGTGTGAGAGCGGTGCTGACCCCGGGGAGCACCGCGTCCGCGTCGAGCTCGATGCCGACGTCCCCGCCGACGGGTTCCGCGAGGTGTGGCTGCTGACAGCAGACGGCTCCGCGCTCGTGAGCCTCGGCGTCCTCGACGGTCGGACGGGGTCCTTCGCCGTCCCCGCCGACGTCGACACCGATCAGTTCTCGGTGGTCGACGTCTCCCAGGAGCCGACCGACGGCGGCGCGGAGCACTCCGGCGACTCGATCGTGCGAGGCCAGCTGACGAGGTCGTGACCCGCGGGGTGTCGCGGGCGGCATCCCCGACCGCCCCGCTTAGGCTCGTCAGGTCATGATCCGGTTCGAGCACGTCACCAAGAAATTCCGCGGAACCAGCAAGCCGGCCCTGAACGACGTCGACTTCGAGGTCCAGCGCGGCGAGTTCGTCTTCCTCGTCGGAGCGTCCGGCTCGGGGAAGTCGTCCTGCCTGCGACTGATCCTCCGTGAGGACTCGCCCAGCGAGGGCCGCGTGGTCGTGCTCGGGCGCGACCTGCACGCCCTGTCGACCCGCAAGGTGCCGTACTTCCGGCGTCACATCGGGTCGGTCTTCCAGGACTTCCGCCTACTGCCGAACAAGACCGTGTTCCAGAACGTCGCGTTCACGCTGCAGGTCATTGGATCGTCGCGGGCCTTCATCCAGCAGGCCGTGCCCGAAGTGCTCGCGCTCGTGGGTCTCGAGGGGAAGGGCAAGCGCCTGCCGCACGAGCTCTCCGGCGGCGAGCAGCAGCGAG
>JACEFY010000439.1 GCA_016807485.1 Stenotrophomonas maltophilia
CCAGCACCTTGAGCTTCCCGTCGACGAGACGCCAGACGACGCCGCCCGCCGCGTAGACGGCCGTCTCCGTCATCGCACTGCGCGGGCTCGCCGCCGCCGCTGCACCTGGGTCATCGTCTTCTCCTGCAGGTCGACGAGGGGGGTGCCTTCGGCGTCGGTGCTGTGCCGGGTCCAGACGCTGCCGTCGCCCAGGTGCCAGGAGCTGGTGCTCTCGCTCATCGCCGCATCGAAGAGGTCGACGAGTTCGCGCACGTGCGCGGGAGCGACGACCCGCACGAGGGCCTCGACGCGACGGTCGAGGTTGCGGTGCATCATGTCGGCGCTGCCGATGTAGACCTGCGGGACGCCGTCGTTGTGGAACGCGAAGATGCGCGAGTGCTCGAGGTAGCGCCCGAGGATCGAGCGGACGGTGATGTTGTCGCTGACGCCCGGGAGATCGGTGCGCAGCGAGCAGATGCCGCGCACCCAGACGTCCACGCGCACACCGGCCTGGCTCGCGCGGTAGAGCGCGTCGATGATCTGCTCGTCGACCATCGAGTTCACCTTGATGCGGATGTGAGCCGCTTTCCCCTCCTGGGCGTTGCGGCGCTCCTTGTCGATCTGGCGGAGGAGTCCCTTGCGGAGGTGGAGCGGGGCGACCAGGAGGCGCTTGAACTTCTTCTCGATCGCATAGCCGCTCAGCTCGTTGAACAGGCGCGTCAGGTCGCGGCCGACCTGCTCGTCGGTCGTGAAGAGACCGAAGTCCTCGTACAGGCGACTGGTCTTGGGGTTGTAGTTGCCCGTGCCGATGTGGCTGTAGCTGCGCAGCATCCCGTCTTCCTCGCGGATGACGTGCAGGAGCTTGCAGTGGGTCTTGAGCCCCACGAGCCCGTAGACCACGTGCACGCCGGCCTTCTCGAGCTTGCGCGCCCAGACGATGTTGTTCGCCTCGTCGAAACGGGCCTTCACCTCGACGAGCGCCAGGACCTGCTTGCCCTTCTCGGCCGCATCGATGAGCGCCTGCACGATGGGACTGTCGCCCGAGGTGCGGTACAGCGTCTGCTTGATCGCGAGCACGTGCGGGTCGCGCGCGGCCTGCTCGAGGAAGGCGACGACGCTCGTCGTGAACGACTCGTACGGGTGGTGCACCAGCACGTCACCGGCGCGGATCGCGGCGAACAGGTCGGCGCGCCCGTTCTGCTCGGCGGGCTGGAACGCCGGCGCGGTCGTCGGCACGTGCGGCGGGTAGTGCAGGTCGGGTCGGTCGATGCGCGCGAGGTCGAAGAGCCCGCGGAGGTCGAGCGGCGACGGCAGGCGGTAGACCTCCTGGTCGGTGATGTCGAGCTCGTCCAACAGCAGGTCGAGGGTCACCTCGTCCATGCTGTCGGTGATCTCCAGCCGGATCGGCGGGCCGAACCGGCGCCGGAGGAGCTCGGCCTCGAGAGCCTGGATGAGGTTCTCCGTCTCGTCCTCCTCGATCACGACGTCCTCGTTGCGCGTGAGGCGGAAGGCGTGGTGTTCGAGGATCTCCATCCCCGGGAAGAGGTCGCCGAGGTTCTCCGAGATGAGCTCTTCGAGCGGGAGGTAGCGCGATCGGCCGCTCGCGGGGAGCTCGACGAAACGCGGCAGCATGGGCGGCACCTTGAGGCGCGCGAACTCCTGCCGTCCGGTCTTCGCGTTGCGGATGCGGATGGCGAGGTTCAGCGACAGTCCGGAGATGTACGGAAACGGGTGCGCCGGGTCGACGGCGAGCGGCATGAGCACCGGGAAGACCTGCGCCTGGAAGTACTCGTACATCGTGCTGCGCTCGGACTCGTCGAGGTCGGTCCACGACACCAGCTCGATGCCGGATTCCGC
>JACEFY010000440.1 GCA_016807485.1 Stenotrophomonas maltophilia
CGACCAGGACCGCCTCGTCGGAAAGCGCACCCTCACCGTCCGCATCGGCCGGCGCGCGACACAGGTGCTCTACACCGTGCTGGTGCTCGTCGCGTTCGCGATCGTCGTGCTGCTGGCGCAGCTCTATCCGCTCGCCTGGCTGGGGCTTCTGGCGCTCATCCCCGCAGCGGCGGCGATCCTCATCGTCTGGACCTACCGCCAGCCCCGCGAGCTCGTCGTCGCGCTCGCGCTCACGTCGTTGACCTCGCTCGCCGTCGGTGCCGTGCTGCTCTGGGCGTTCGTCGGCTGACCTCGCGCGCCCGGCGGCGAGGCGGAACCCTCAGTCGCGGGTCGCGGCGTCTTCGGCCTCTTCGTCGGTGACGGATGCGCGGCCCGCGCGCCGCGCCGCGATGTCGGACGCGAGCTCCTCCATCGGGCGGCGCAAGAGAAGCAGCGAGAGGCTCAGACCGATGAGGGCGGCGAAGATCGCCGAGAGCCAGTAGTACTCGCGCATCACCGGGATGAGCATCATCAGACCGAACGGCACGAGGAACGCGAGCAGGCGGAGAACCCCGAACACCACAGCCGACCGCGCACGCATACCCCCAGCTTACGTCGGTGCCCGCGCGCCGTCGGCTCCGCGCCCCGCCTAGAATGGAGGAGTGGTCCGGGTTCTCTTGCCGCTGGCGCTGCTGCTGATCGCATTCTGGGTCTACAGCATCGTCGACTGCGCCCTGCAACCGCCCACCCGCCACCGCGGTGTCAGCAAACCGGTCTGGCTGCTCATCGTGGCGCTGCTCCCGGTCGTCGGCGGCATCCTCTGGCTCGTCGTCGGCCGCAGCCGCCCGCGGGCCCAGCCGGCCTTCCGCGCCCCCGACGACAACCCCGAGTTCCTCGGGCGCATCGGATCCATCAGCGATCAGGACGAACGCATCCGTCGCCTCGAGGAGGAGCTGGCCGCGCTCGACTCGGAAGACGACGACCCGACCCACCTTCCCGACGGCGACGAGCGCCCCGACGCGCGCGCCTGACATGTCCGCGATCCGCGTGCCGGCCACCGACGCCGCGGCGGCCCTCCTCGGGCGCCTCGTCGAGCTCGGGGTCGAGCACGTCGTCCTGAGTCCCGGGTCACGCTCGCAGGCGCTCGCGATCGTCGCCGCCGAGCTCGAAGCGCGCGGCCGCATCCGACTGCACGTGCGCATCGACGAACGCGTCGCCGGGTTCACGGCGCTCGGCATCGGACGCGAGACCGGCCGGCCCGCGGCCGTCGTCTGCACGTCGGGGACTGCCGCCGCCAACCTGCTGCCGGCCGCGCTCGAGGCGCACCATGCCGGCATCCCTCTCCTTCTGCTCACCGCCGACCGACCGCCCGAGCTGCGCGGCGTCGGCGCCAACCAGACGACCCGCCAGCCCGGCATGTTCGCGCCGAACACGCGGCTGGAGGCCGACCTCCCCGTCCCGGAGGAGACCGACGACGACGGCACCGGTGAGCAGACGGCCATGCTCCGCACGATCGCCGACGACGCGATGGTCGCCGCCCTCGGCGCCGGAACCCGCCAGGCGGGTCCCGTGCACCTGAATCTCCCGTACCGCGACTCGCTCGCCGGGGCTCTGCCCGACTGGCTCGACGTGCCGGATCCCGCCCCCGCCCCCGTGCTCGACGCACTCGACGTCGTCGCCGACGACGCAGGCCGGCAGGCCGATGAAGAAGTACGGTTCGCCGTGCGCGGCGCGCTCGTCCATCATCGTGGCGGCGAACTCGCGCGCCTCCTCGGGGGTGCGGTCGGTGTTGTTGGTGAGTCCGGCCGCGACGAGCTCGATGACGTGCTGCCGGTAGTTCGCGCCGGTCTGC
>JACEFY010000441.1 GCA_016807485.1 Stenotrophomonas maltophilia
TCGGCGTCGCACTCGCCACGAGCGCATACGGCGTCTCGTTCGGCGCCCTCGCGGTCGCCTCTGGGCTCGACATCTGGCAGACGTGCGTGCTCAGCCTCGTGATGTTCACCGGGGGCTCTCAGTTCGCCTTCATCGGGGTGATCGGTGCCGGGGGACTGGCCGCAGCGCCCGCGGCGATCGCGTCGGCGGGCCTCCTCGGCGTCCGCAACGTCGCCTACGGGCTGCGCATGGCGCCGGTCGTCGGCACGAGCCGCGCCCGCCGGCTCATCGCGCCGCACTTCACGATCGACGAGTCCACCGCGGTCGCCCTCGCGCACACCGAGCCGCGCGCACGCCGGCTCGGCTTCTGGGTGACGGGCGTCGGCATCTACCTCGGCTGGAACCTGACGACACTGCTCGGGGCGCTCCTCGGCGACGTGCTCGGCGATCCGCGCGCATACGGGTTGGATGCCGCGGCCGCCGCCGCGTTCCTCGCGCTGCTGTGGCCGCGCCTCGCACAGCGCCAGGCCATCGCGGTGGGCGTCGCGTCCGCGGTCGTCGCGACCGTGCTGACACCCGTCCTGATGTCGGGCATCCCGGTGCTGATCGCCGCGCTCGTCGCCGTCATCGTCGGCTGGACGAACTGGCTCGGGCACTCGCCGCGACCACCCGTCGAGCAGGACGATGTGCCGGAGCTCGGGGGACTGCCATGACCCTGTGGACGGCCGTGCTCGCGGCATCCCTCCTCTGCTTCGCCCTCAAAGCGCTCGGCTACCTCATCCCGCCGCGGTGGTTCGAGGCCCCGGCGCCGTCGCGCATCGTCGACCTCCTGACGGTCGCGCTGCTGGCCGCGCTCGTCGCCGTGCAGACCCTCGGAGTGGGCCAGCAGATCGTGGTGGATGCCCGCGTGCCTGCCCTGCTCGTCGCGGCGGGCCTCTTGATCGTGCGTGCCCCGTTCCTCGTCGTCGTGATCGCCGCCGCCGCGGTCGCCGCGCTGCTGCGGCTGTGGGGCCTTGCCGCGTGAGCGCACAGCGGACGCGCCTAGACTCTCCTTTCGTGAAACTCTCCTGGGCTAGGTTCGGCACATGGGCCATCGCCCTGATCATCGGCGTCGTCTACGGCGTCGCCGGAACCATCGGCCAGGCGGCGTCGTGGGGCTGGATGCCGCTGGGGCTCGTGGTCGCCGTCGTCGGCGTCGGGGCGCTCCTGGCCGCCGTCCGGCTCCTCACCGCCGACCGGTGGGCCACGCTCGCCACGGCGATGGGCGCGATGATCGCGACGCTCGTCTTCTCGGGGCGCGGCCCCGGGGGCTCGGTCGTGGTGCCGGCGCCGGCGGACGGGCAGCTCTCCACCGGGCTCATCTGGACCGTCGCGGTGCCGATCATCGCCGCCGTCGTGATCGCGTGGCCGTCGCTGCCCGCCGCGGGCGCCGACGCCGATGCCGACTTGCCGGACGCGCCCTGGGACGGTCCGACCTCGAACTAGACTGAACGGGTGACGTATGTGATCGCCCTGCCGTGCGTGGATGTGAAGGATCGAGCCTGCATCGACGAATGCCCCGTGGACTGCATCTACGAGGGGGAGCGCTCGCTGTACATCCACCCTGACGAGTGCGTCGACTGCGGCGCGTGCGAGCCGGTGTGCCCCGTCGAGGCGATCTACTACGAGGACGACCTCCCCAGCGAGTGGCAGGACTACTACACCGCGAACGTCGAGTTCTTCGAAGACATCGGATCTCCGGGGGGAGCGGCCAAGGTCGGTGTGATCGCGAAGGACCATCCGGTCATCTCGGCGCTCCCGCCGCAGACGCACTGATGGCCGTCCGCGAC
>JACEFY010000442.1 GCA_016807485.1 Stenotrophomonas maltophilia
AGGCGCCGTGCACACGAGAGTGTGTGGATGCCGCCCCGCGCCCGACCCCTCCCCGCGACCCTCGGCGACGCGTTCAGCACGAGCCAGGCCCGCGAGCGGGGCGTCACGCGTCGGCGCCTGCGCGGCAAAGACCTCGAGCTCGCCTTCCGCGGTGCGCGCATCGCGCCGTCGGCCGGAGTCTCTGACGATGGGCGGCCGCTGTCCGTCGATCGGCGCAAGCGCGCCCGGGTCGTTCATCGCGCTCGGGCGCTGGCGACGGTGATGTCTCCGCACGCCTTCTTCGCCGGAGAGACCGCGGCGGTGATCTACGGCGCACCGCTCCGCCACGACTTCGACCCCGAGTCCGATCTCATCGTCGCCGTGCACGCGCCGCACCGTCCGCCCCGCCGGCGGGGCGTGCGAGGCATCAAAGTCGCCCCGGCGCTGGCTGACGTCACCGTTCATCTCG
This sequence comes from Stenotrophomonas maltophilia, assembly GCA_016807485.1. GTDB lineage: Bacteria > Actinomycetota > Actinomycetes > Actinomycetales > Microbacteriaceae > Microbacterium. The sequence continues at coordinate 449 of JACEFY010000442.1, forward strand.
GCTTGCCGGTGAGCGACCCGGCCTCCACCTGGGCCATGATTTCGGAACGGAGCGAGCGGGCTCTCGTCCAGCTGGGCGACTACTTCGTGTTCGTCCCCCGCGATAACCGGGGCCACCCGCTACCGACGGAGCAACTCACGACCCCCGCGCTGCTGCGCGCTGCCGCAACGACCTTCCGGCGTCGACAACAAGCGAAGCTGCTGCGCGCACTGGGCCGCGTCCGTGTGGGCAGCGCGTCACCGCTGGAGACCGACTACCGGCTCAGCGCGGAGGACGCCGGACTGCCGGAGCCGGAACTCGATGTCGAGATGCGCGACAGCGATCGTCGGTTGATCGGCATCTGCGATGCGGTCTACCGCGCTCACCGCGTGATCGTGGAGATCGAGGGAGATCACCATCGCACCGACCGCGATCAGTGGGACCGCGACATCGCCAAGTACGCCACGCTCGCCGCCGAGGGGTGGGAGGTCATCCGCCTCACAGCCCGCCACGTGCGGTCGCGGCCCGGGTGGGGTCCCGCCATCGTGCGCGCAGCACTGGCACGCCACAGCTGACCCCGACATCCACTCACCGCGCGCCGCCGCGCGAACTCAGGGGTCACCTCGTGCCGCATCGCCGCGAGGATGCGGCACCACCTGACCCCGCAACGCGTACCCGTGCACGCGGCGCACGCTCAGGGGTCGCTTCGTGCCGCATCAGCGCGGGGATGCGGCATCAACTGCCCCCGCAACGAGTAGCCCGCAACAACCCAGCTCTCAGCACTCGATCACGTTGACGGCGAGGCCGCCCTCGCTGGTCTCCTTGTACTTGGTGCTCATGTCGATGCCGGTCTGCCGCATCGTCTCGACCACGGCGTCGAGCGACACGAAGTGCGTGCCGTCACCGCGCAGCGCGAGCCGCGCAGCGGTGACGGCGGTCGACGCGGCGATCGCGTTCCGCTCGATGCAGGGGATCTGCACGAGGCCGCCGACCGGGTCGCACGTGAGGCCCAGGTGGTGCTCCATCGCGATCTCCGCGGCGTTCTCGATCTGCCGGTTCGTGCCGCCCATCACGGCGGTGAGTCCGCCGGCCGCCATCGCGCACGCCGAGCCGACCTCGGCCTGGCAGCCGCCTTCGGCGCCTGAGATCGACGCGTTCGCCTTGAAGAGCGACCCGAGGGCCGACGCCGTCAAGAGGAACCGGCGGATGCCGCGCCGCCGATTCGCCTCGGCGGTCTCGGGCACGGTGTCGCCGGCCGGATGCAGCCCCAGCAGCGCCGAGCCGACGAGCTCGCCGTACGGTGTGACCGCGTTGCCCGACCCGAGCCCCGAGTCGGCGAGAAAGCGCCACCAGTACATCGCGACGGCGGGGAGGATGCCG
>JACEFY010000443.1 GCA_016807485.1 Stenotrophomonas maltophilia
ATCATGTCGAACGAGGCGAAGTGCAGGTGCTCCTGCACCGGCGTCGTGATGCCGGCCTGATGCGCCCCGAAGAAGGCGTAGGCGGATGCCGCGTCTTCCGCCGCGCGCTCGCGTCCGACCGCGACGCCCGCTGCGGCACCGGCGCCTGCACCGAGCGCGAGCCCCGCGGCGCCGACCCCCGCCGCGAGCCCGAGGAGCCCGCGGCGGCTCAGGCCGGTCGGCGCGTCGGTCGCCGCGCCGACCTCGGCGCCCAGGCCCGGGTCCGTCCCGGGTACGGGGTCGACGCTCGCCATCAGTCCAGGATGGTCGAGGTCAGCTGCGAGAGGGGCTCCGCGAGCGCGTTGATGAGGTCGGTGAGCTCGCGCTTGTCGGCGTCGGTGAGCTCGCGGTAGTTCACGAAGCCCGCGGCGAGTGACCCGTGCGCGGTGAGGGCGGCATCCAGATCGGCGTAGCCCCGGTCGATGTCGTCGACGAGAGCGGCGCCGGCTTCTCCCTGCGCGCCGGCGAAGTCGCGGACGAGGGAGAACGCCATCTTCGACCCCTCGACGTTGGCCGCGAAGTCCCAGAGGTCGGTGCCCGACCACCAGTCCTCCTCGCCGGAGATCTTGCCGGTGGCGACTTCGTCGAGCAGCGCGATCGCGCCGTTGGAGATGCCGGCGACGCCCTGGGCGTTGAGCGCGGCGGTGAAGTCGTCGGAGTGAACGTAGTCGTTCAGTTCGGCGACGTCGGCGATGAGCTGGTCGCCGAAGGCCGCCCGCTCCGCGGGGGTCGACGGCTGCCAGTCCTGCCAGGCGGGTGCGCCGTCGGAGTTGACGGCGTCGGCCGCGGGCTGCCAGAGGTCTTTCTCGATGCGGTGGAAGCCCGTCCAGTCGAGTCCCTCCGCGGCGGCGTCGACTTCGCGGTAGTCGATGCGCGGGTCGAGGTCGCCGAGGGACTCGGCCACCGGCTCGATGCGCTCGTAGAACGCCCGCACCCCGGGGAACTGCGCCTGCGCGGCGGCATCGTCGCCCGACTCGTACGCGGCGACGAACGTGTCGACGGCGGGCACGAGCTGTTCGACCTGGTCTTTGACGAACGCCGCGTAGAGGTCGACCGCCTGCTGCTTCTGTGCGGCGTCGTCGCCGGTGGCGGCGACCGCCTCGCCGGTGATCGTGAACCCCGCCTTGCCGACGCCCTCGCCCACCATGCCGGGCTTGCAGAGGGTGAAGTAGTCGCCCGGCTGTGCGAGCACGGTGAGGGTGCGGGACGCGCCTGGGGCGATGTTCTCGACCTCGCCGACGATGCGCAGGCCGTCGTCGGCGAGCAGGTAGAACTCGGTGATCTGCGACCCGGCGTTGTCGATGTCGAAGGTCAGCGTGCCGCTGCTCGCGGTCGCCGTCGAGATCTCGCAGGTCGTGTCGGTCGACGAGACCGTCAGTGCGTCGGACGCGGCCAGATCGGCCTTGGCGACGCAACCGGAGAGGGCCAGCGCTCCGAGGCTCGCGACGGCGGCGGCCGTGAGGATGCGGGTGCGGGTCATGATGCTCCTTGCGGTGAGGTCGACGGTTCGCGGACGGATGCCGGCGGCTCGCTCGGCGCCGTGCGACGGGGGGAGGGGGAGAAGAACGCGCCGCGCACGAAGAAGGCGCCGACGACGACGATGTAGCCGGTCCAGGCGATGACCTGCAACCACGTCATCGCCGGCATGAAGCCCACGGTCGCCTGCAGGAGGGTGTGCACCGGACCGCCCGGGGTGATCGTGGTGCTCACGTCGAACGCCCAGCCGAACGGGAACGCGGCCGCG
>JACEFY010000444.1 GCA_016807485.1 Stenotrophomonas maltophilia
GGCAGCCGAGCTCGCTCTGCAGGTCGCCCACGAGGGCCGGGCTGCGGTCGGCCGCGAGCGTCGGCGTCGCCGCGAGGGCAACGGACCCGGTGGCGACCAGCAGGGCGCTCGTGATCAGGGCGAGGGCTCGCCGGGTGGAGGTGGAGAAAGTCGTCGTCGACTGAGGCACGCGGAGCTCCCGGGGTGTGCGGGCACGGCGCCGTGCCCTCTGCGGTCGCCTCCGACGCTACTGTGACCGGTTACAGGATGGCGTGAGAATCCTCTCATCCGGCATCCCGACGGGCTCGGGGTCCGGTTCAGCCCTCCGCTTCCGCTTCGCGGAGCGCGATCGTGGAGGTGCCGACCTCGTCGACGAAGCCGTCGATGTGCCGCTCATCGGGCCCGACGTACTCCGACAGGGGCCGGATGAGGGCGTTCGCGGCGGTCTGCTCCATGATGTGGGCCGTCCACCCGACGACGCGCGCCGCGACGAACAAGGGCGTGAAGGTGAGGGTGTCGAAACCCATGAGGTTGTAGGCCGGGCCGGAGGGATAGTCGAGGTTCGGGTAGATCCCCTTGCGAGCCACGAACTCCGACTCGAGGGTCGTGTAGAGCGCCTCGACGTCGGGCCGGTCATAGTAGGCGATGAGCGTGTCGAGCGCGGCCTTCATCGTCGGCACGCGCGAGTCGCCGCGCTTGTAGACGCGGTGGCCGAAGCCCATGATCTTGCGCTTCTCTGCGAGCGCTCGATCGAGCCACGGCACGACGTTGTCGGCGTCGCCGATCTCGTCGAAGATGTGCAGCACCGCCTCGTTGGCGCCGCCGTGCAGCGGCCCCTTGAGCGCGCCGATCGCACCGACGACAGCGGAGTAGAGGTCGCTGAGGGTCGAGGTGATGACGCGGGCCGTGAAGGTCGACGCGTTGAACGAGTGCTCCGCGTAGAGGATCATCGAGCGGTTGAACGCGTCGACGACGACGGGGTCGAACTCGGTGCCGAAGGTCATCCAGAGGAAGTTCGCGGCGTAGTCGAGGTCGTCGCGCGGCGGCACGAGGTCCTGCCCGCGCCGGCGGCGCTGACCGTAGGCGACGATCGCCGGCAGCGCCGCGAAGAGGCGGATGCTGCGGGCGAGATTCTGCTCGGGGGTGCCGCTGGCATCCAGCACCGACCCGGTGCCGGCGAGGTCGCGTGCACCCAGCACGCTCACCGCCGAGCGGATCTCGTCCATCGGGTGCGCGTCCAGCGGCGTGAGGTCGATGACGGCCTTGACGTCGTCGGCGAGGGCGCGGTGCGCGCGCTCGGTCGCGCGGAGATCGGCGAGCTGGGCGTCAGCGGGCAGTTCGCCGTTCCACAGCAGGTAGGCCACCGCCTCGGCCGACTGCGTGGCGGCCAGCTCGTGCACGGGATACCCGCGGTAGAGCAGCGAGTTGGTCTCGGGGTTGACCTTGCTGACGGCCGTCACGTCGGCGACGACGCCGGCGAGGCCCTTCTTGATGTCGGTCATGCTCACTCCTTCGTGATGGTGAAGTTGAAGACGCTGGTGTCGAAGTGGTTGTACGACTCGTAGTCCATCAGGTCGTACAGGTCGGCGCGGTGCTGCATCTCATCGAGGCGGCTTGTGAGATGCCCCTGCTCGGTCAGCGTATCGAGCGCCCGGCCCGCCGCGCCCATCGCCATCCGAAGCAGCGAGACCGGCCAGATGACGATCTGGACACCGGCATCCCGGAGCTGGTCGACGGAGAACAGCTCGGACTTCCCGAACTCGGTCATGTTCGCGAGCACGGGGA
>JACEFY010000445.1 GCA_016807485.1 Stenotrophomonas maltophilia
ACGTCAACGACGGCACCCGCATCCTGCGGCGCGGCTACAACTACGTCGACGGCAACACGTCGCTCGGACGTCTCGACGCGGGCCTCTTCTTCCTGTCGTACCAGCGCTCGCCCGAGCAGTTCACGACCATCCAGCGCGCCCTGGCCACCGACCTCATGCGCGAGTACGTGCAGCACATCGGCTCCGGCGTCTGGGCCGTGCCGCCCGGGGCGACCGCCGGCTCGTTCGTCGGGGCCGGGCTGTTCGCCTGACCCCGGCCCTTGCCGCCTCCGGCCGGCGTGGCAGGTGCAGGCTCGATCGCGCTTCGACCCCACAACTCCCCTCCGGCGGCGCGATCCAGCCTGCAACTGCCCCCGCGCTGGGTGATTCCCGCCGCGTAACGGGGCCGGCGTCCGGCCGCGGACGCGGCTCACCCAGGGGGCCGCGCGCGGGCCTCAGCCGGCGAGGAAGCGGGAGAAGCGCGCGAGCGCGGCGTCGACGGATGCCGCCTCGGGCCCGCCGGGGTAGACCTCGGCGACCGGGGCGAGGTGGTGCTTCCCCGCAGCGAGCGAATGCTTCCACGTACCGATGACCGCGCCGCCGGAGCGGATCAGCACCGGCTTGACGGCGCCGTTGGCGCTCGGTCCGATGGAGCGGGCGTGCTCGGGGGTGCAGATGGCGGTGCGGTCGGCGTAGGAGAGGTAGTACTCGTCGAACGGCGGCAGCGCGACGACCGGTACGGGAAGCTGGCCGTGGGCGCGCGGCGCCGCGCCGGCGAGGGTGTAGAGCCCCTCCTCAAGCTCCGCCACACGTTCGCCGGCTCCGTCGCGCGCCGCGCGCGCGAGCCCCAGCGGCAGCCCCGCCCACCAGCGGAAGTCGGCGAGGCCGGCCGGACCGTGGGCGCGCAGATAGCGGATGAACAGCTCGGCGAGTGGGTCGGCGGGGGTCGCGGCATCCGTGATCCACTCGTCGGCGGCGACGAGGTACTGATCGCGTGTGGGGCCGCCCTCGCGCGGCACGACGGGGCCGAGCACCAGCACTCCCCGCCGGCAGAGCGCGGTCAGGATCATGTTCGCCCGCATGCCCGCCGTCGCGATGCCCGCGCCCGCGAGCAGCTCGGCGAACTCAGGACGCGTCAGCCGGTTGCGCCCGGCGAGGGCGGAGCGAGCGAGCCGTTCGGCGCGAGAGAGCGGGTCGTCGTCGAGCCCGAGCGCGCGGTGGACCCCCGCCGCCTGGCGGTTCTGCCGGTCGCTGGTGACCGACAGCATCCATTCGAGGTCACGGGGGTCGATGATGTGCACCGTGCCGCGCTGGGTCCACGAGCGGATAAGGTCGCCCCGCTCGAAGGCGGCATCCACCTCGCGCAGCGTCGGCTCACCCTGCGCACGGAGGGCGATCGCCCAGCGGCCGCCCCAGAACTCCTGCGCCTGCGTCGCGGTCATGTGCCGGGCCGCCGCGACGACGTCGCCGGCAGGCTCGCTCAAGAGGTGCGCGCCGAGGCGCGCGGCACGGAGGGCTTCGCTGTCCATGTGGCCATCATCGCGCGTCGGCGTTCCGTATTCAGGCAATCCGGCGCGGCGCCCGCCGACGATCCGCGTGATGACGCGGCCGGCTCGGCGCGGCAGCGCCGTCCAGCCTGAATACGGTGCGGGGCGGGCCGCCGGGCGGGGGGCGCCGCGGCTTATACTCGTCTCGTCCGGGCGCGACGACGCGGCCGGTGCTCGAAAAAGGGGCACGCGAGACACACACGGCATCCGTTCACCGTTCCGTCTCCGGGAGTCTCC
>JACEFY010000446.1 GCA_016807485.1 Stenotrophomonas maltophilia
ACACCGCCGCGGCGAGCCGAGCGAACTCGCGCACCGTGAAGGTCGACCGCAGCCGCGCCGGAGCGAGCTCGGCGATGGCGCGACGGTGGTCGCGCGTCATGGCGAGGATGAGATCGGGCGCGATGAGCATGCCCTCCGTGAGATAGCGCGATCGATGCGCGTCGGCAACCTCCTCCGGCACCCCGAAGTGCACGGCGAGGTCGACCGCCTCGGGGGTCATCGGCGCCGCCGGCAGGCCGCGCACCCCGGCGCTCCGCACCGCCGGGGAGAGGTCGGCGAGTCGCGTCGCCAGCAGCACCTCGGCCAGCGGTGAGCGGCAGATGTTGCCCGTGCAGACGGTCAGGATCTCCATCGTGCGTCCTCTTCTCCACCGGGTCGGGTGGCGGTGCCGGGTAACGTGGGCGCGTGCCGGAACCCATCGACAACACCGCCCCGCACTCTAGCGGTGCCGCCCTGGCGGCCGGTGACACGACCGCTCCGGCGCAACGACGATCGCGCCGCACGGGCCGCGCGGAGCGGCGCACCGACTGGCGCCTCGGCGGCCGCACGGTGCTCGCCTGGCGCGAGGGACTGCTCGCCATCGCGCTGCTCGGGCTCGGCGGGGGCATCCTCGCCGGCACGGCGGCCCTCACGCTCGGCGCCCCGCCACTCGCTGCGACCGCGCTCGTGTGGATCGGGATGCTGATGCCCATCGTCGTCGCGTTCTCCCGGTCGCGCCCCGTCGGACTGCTGCGCTTCCGTGCTGTCGACCTGCTGTGGGGGCTCGGCCTCGGCCTGATCCTCCGAGTCGTGCAGGGGTGGGCCGCCGGAGCCGGTGGCGCGCCCGCGCCGTTCCCCTCGCTCGTCACCGTCGGCGGCGCCCTTCCGTCGGGGTGGTGGTTCACCGATCTCATCGGCCCGGTGCTCATCGCGCCTCTGATCGAGACGTTCTTCTTCTCGGGAGTGGTACTCGTCGCGCTCTACACCGTGCTGCGCCGCCCGCTCGGCGCGCTCACCGCCGGGCTCGCCGCGTGGCTCGCGAGTACGGCACTGTTCGTGTTCGCGCATGCGGCGCTCGGCGACCTCACGGTCGAGGGGGTCGTCGCGATCGGGGCGCTCGGTCTGGTGAGTGGGCTGCTCGTGGTGCTCACCGGGCGCATCTGGGGAGCCGTACTCACGCATGCCGTGTTCAACGCGACCGGCGCGATTCTGGCGATCGTGGGCACGGTGTGGTCATAACAGTTCGGCGTTTTGTTACTCACCGGTAACACCTGGGATTTGTCTGTGATTTGTTTCATCCGATACGGTGAACACTCGGGTGGAGGACAATCCAGCTTGTTCGCCGCGATTACGCATACGAACCAGAAGGAACACACATGATCAAGAAAGCATTCGCCGCGGCCCTCGTCGCCGGCGCCATGATCTTCGCGGGAGCCTCCGCCGCGAACGCTGTCGAGTACCCCGCCGAGGTCACGGTCACGACCAACGCCTCGTCGATCACGGTCGGTGGCACCGCCACCATCACCGCGACGTTCGAGAACACCGAGGCGACCACCGCGACGTTCACGGTCTCGCCGACGTCCGGTGCGGCCCTCTCGTCGATCGTCGCCGCTGCCGCAGGCGGCTCGACCACCAAGCCCATCTCCAACGGCGTCGCCACGGCGACCTTCACTGCCTCGGCCGCCGGCACCTACACGGTGACCGCAGCTGCGGACGGCGTCTCCAGCACGGTCACCGTCACGGTCACCGCTGCCGGCGCAGCCGCCGGTGGCGGCAACGGCACG
>JACEFY010000046.1 GCA_016807485.1 Stenotrophomonas maltophilia
CAAGTGCGTGTGTCGCGGTGTCTGGGTGTGTAGCGGCGGGCAAGGCGGACCACTAGTCGACGCCGTCCGAGTTCCATCGTGAACTCGAGTATGACCAGTCCCCGCCTGGCAAGGGAGTGTGCTGCGCGTCTTGCGCTGGCGCCTCGTTCGCCGGCGAGGATGCCTGCGCCGACGTTCAGGGTGGCGAGCTCGTCGAGAATTTGGCGCTGCTGCGTTCCAAGGCCACGGCTCATGAAATCTCCGATCTAAGTGATGCGAGGGCGTCACGGTGGGGGCCAGAGCGTTCCTGACCCCCACCGTCCGGTTATCGGGTCATGCCGGCGACTTCGGTGCTGCGGAGCGTGAATGCTCGCTTGTAGCGGTTGGCGCGGTCGCGGAGCTCGGTGTCGTTCGCTGCGAGTCGAAGGTGGATGCCGGGGTAGTCGCCGCGTGCGATTTCGATGATGGTGCGGCGTGCGTCCCAGCCTTCTCGCTGTCCGTAGTTCGATCCGGTCTGTGCGCGGTTGAGGACTCGGAGGCTGTTGCCGGCGGGTTCTTGCTGTTCGGCGGGGAGGGTCTTGCCCTGCCAGTTGACGGCGTCGCCTTCCACGTCGTTGTCGACGTCGAGGATGGACAGCAGCGGCCGGAGGTCTCGGGGGAGGTTGTGCGGGTCGCTGTACTTCGTGGTGTCCCAGATCGCGCCGATCTCGGTGAGGGTGGTGATCGCGTCCCATGCGGTGCGGTACGCGTCCCCGGCTCCCGAGTTCAGGACGGTGTCGGCGTTGAAGACGAGGTCTCCGGTGGGGAGTGCCGCAGCGGCCTCTGTGAGCGCCTTCACGGCCTTGTCGAACGCGGGGGTGAGTGTCGCTGCGATGCGCCCGGTTGCGTCGTTCAGGCGGGCTGTGACGGTCCGCTCGAGGGTGAGGTTGATGTTCCCGCTGACCGCTTCTCGGAGGACGGCGCGGCGTGCGTTCTCGTGGGCGAGTTCGTCGACGAGCCGGTCGAAGTCTTCGGGGGTGGTGGCTGCGGTGAGTTTGCCGGCGTAGTTGCCGGGGTCCTGCATCGCCTGGCCGCGTGCTGCCTCGTTGGTGCGCTGCGCGACGTGTGCTGCGAACGTGTCGAGCGCGGTGATGTCGTCGGGGAGTTCGCGGTCTGCGGGCTTGAGTGCGTGCTGCAGGGCGGTGCGGGCGATGTTGATGCGGTCACTGGTCATTGTTCTGCTCCTGGTCGGTGAGGGTGTTGATGTTGGTGGATACGTGGTCGGGGGAGTCGATCGTGAATTGGGGTTCGACGATCGCGGCGAATTGTTCGCCGAGACGTCGGATGCGGAGGTGTTCTTCGTATGGGGTGGTCATTCGTCTGCCCTTCTGGTGGATCGGGGGTCGAGGATCAATTTGGATGCGAGGCCTTTCCTGACGAGTTGGTAGGCGAGCTCGCCGGGGTCGACGGGTCGGTTTCTCGTCAGGATGCGGCGGGTGCGGGCTTTCCGGGTCCCGATGTCGTGTCGTTGCTTGCTCATTCGGCGGGTGCCTTTCTGTTGATGTGTGCGCGTCTTTCCCACTGGCGGGAGTTGGCCTTCCACCGGCTGACTTCCTTCGTGAGTGCTTGGTTGTCGGCGATCGCGGCGGCGAGTTGCGCGCGCAGCTGGTTCTCGATGGACAGGTCGCAGTCGAGTTGGAGGGTGTCGTGGTCGATCATGCGGAGACCTCGCGTCCCTTCGCGCCGGTGCGGGCTGGGTTGTTGCTGTATCGCTTCCCAGCCCAGAAACCGCCCTTGGGGCGGGTCTTCTGCGCATATGCCCTGCAGAGGTCTCGGACGTGGCAGAGTTCGCAGCCGGCGGAGAGTTCGGCGCGGGTGGGCTCGTCGAGCTCGTCGGCGGTGTACCGGTCGTCTCCGACGCAGGGGGGCCTGTAGTCGGCCAGGGCGTCGGTGAGCGCGGTGTATTCGGTGGTCCCGTCACTCATGCGTCCTCCTTGGGGTGGCGGGGCTCGGTGATGTCGGGAATGTTCATCCGGTCTTCGCGTCGTCCGATGCGTCGCCCGTCGCCGCGGATGCGTCCGCAGCGGACGCACCAGCCTGAGTGCTCGTCGAAGTGATGCTCGAGGTCCTTGATGCATCGGACCGTGTAGACGGCGCTCACTGGGCCACCGCGGTTCCGCCGCACCTCGAGCACCGCGCGCCGGTCGTCACGCCGTGGTTGCAGGTTCCGGGGTCGTCCCATGACTGCGCGGCAGGTGATGCAGATGCATCACCTGCGGCGGCGTGTTCCGTCTGTTCCGCTTGTTCCGTATCTGCGGGAGAAGGGGAGGGGCAGTATCGCTCCCACGCATCCACGAAATCGTGACGGTGATAGCCGCGCGCTGTGGTCGACCCGACCCGGATCTTCGACGGGCTGATCTCGTACTTGTCGAGCGTGCGTGCCAGGAACCGGGCATCGATCGGCTCACCTCGGAGCGACGCCCACGGTGCCGTGTCGAGGTCGTGCAACGCGTTCAGGAGATCGATCGTGGTGATCCGGTCGGAGCTGCCCAGCACGCGGCGCACATCTGCGAGCAGCTGTACACCCAGCGAGGCGGGCTTGGACTTCGACTCTGCGATAGCAGCCAGAGCTGCTGTGCGCGCCGTGGCGGGCCAATGGCCGCCCGCGGCATCTGCCACTGCTATCAGTGGTTCCCAGACGTCAGCGTCGCGATCTTGGATCTCCTCAGGGAGGTCGGGCCAAGCCTGTTCCAGAGTGTTCCTTACGCATGAGATCCAGTCATGAATCATGATGTTGAGGTGATCAGCCTCCTCACCATTCACGCGACGACGGTACGGCTCCACTCGCTGGTCTGCGCGTCGACGCTTCATCCGGATGACTACCGATCGAGTCATGAGGGTGTCGGGAAGTTGATTCAGGCCAGCGAGCGCGACCGCGCAGTAAGACGGCCACTCTTCGGTGACGATCTCCTTCCCTCGGATCGCGGCACGGCCGGCGGTGGCACCCTTCCGGTATCCGCTGTTGAGCAGCCCGCGCAGGTCCTCTGAGGCGTCGGACTTGCCGCCGGTGAAGATCGCATCTACCTCGTCCAGCAGCAGGGTCGGTAGTCCGGCCTCATCTGAGATCTTGCGGAAGATGTAGGCAGTGGACGCGTTCACGCTGAGCACCGGACGCGGCACCAGCGCCTCCGTCATCTCCATGGCGCGCGACTTGCCCGAGCCCGGTTCGGGGGAAATGAAGCCGATGCGGGGCGTGTTCTCGAACGCGTCGACGGCATGCGCGTGAGCAATCCAGAGAGTGTGAGCGTCAGCAGCCCAATCGGTCGGGTAGGCGATGAATCGGCTGAGGAACGTCCGCACTGCGTCGAGAAGACTCGCGCCCGCCTTTTCCTCTGGAAGCGGAACATGCGGAACATCCGGAAGATTGGTGGTCATCGTGCGACCTCCGCCATGCTTCGACGGGCCTGCATCACGTCATGCGACTTCAGCAGTTCCCGATGACGCGCTTTCGCCTCGTCGCCGTTGTAGAGCTCGTAGTAGAAGCGGTCAGCGTCAGCCTCGGCCCGTTCGATCGCCGGCTGTCGTCGCGCGCACCCGTCCCGGAAACCTTGGGAGTAGATCAGTGGGAGCGGCCACGGCAGATCGTGTGCGGGAATCTCGCCATTCAGGAACCGATCGACGGTATTCTGGGAGGGAACCCGCCGCCCAGCAGATTCATCGAGCGCCCCGCCACCGCGGGGCGTTTCGTTTGCGCTCACCGACTGGCACCGCCGGTCAGGAGGGCAGCGAGGCGAGACCGCTGCGAATCGGTCAGCGGCGGTGCGTCAGCAACGACGCGTTCGATGTACTGCGCGATCTTCGCTGCTGCGAGGTCACGCCGCCGCTCCGCAACTTCGACAGATTCTGCACCGTACAGCGCAGAAGCCCGAGCGAGGCGGCCCTTTGCAGATCCGACCGCCGTCGCGGGATTCGTGGGCAGGAGAGGGATGGTCTGAGACAACGAAGGCCTCCAGGTGTGACAGTTACGTCAGCCCTGTGAGGCCTCATTACTCCGGATGATGTCCCAGGCTCCGGTCGGGGGCGATCTATTCTCGCCAGTCACCACCAACACTAGCCGCAAGTTGCGACAGCGAGATGATCGCCGTCCCGGCGTGTCGAAAGCGATCGAGCGCAGCCCACAGAGTGCTCGTCCGTGCGGACACGGAGGCTCGCCCACACCCGGGGCACGCGATCACGTGCACTTCGCGTAGGGTCGAGTGCTCGTCGTGCTCGTCAATGGAGTACGGCCGATCGCCGGCAAGCAGAATTGGCTGAGCGGCCTCGTGTCGCGCCACCCACGGGTCAGGAACCCACCACCTCCAGCGGGACTCTTCCGGATCTCCATCGACCGCGTGATACTCGCGGAGCACGATCACAGACCGCCGCGCTCCGTGGGCAGACGGATTCTCACATTGGACCGTGATCGTCTCTGTCATGGGGCATCTCCATTCTTCGTGTCCCTCTGGCTGGATTCGAACCAGCGGCATCCGACTTAGAAGGTCGTTGCTCTTCCACTGAGCTACAGAGGGGGAGCAGATGTTGCGGGTGCAACACCTGCTGATCTTTATCGGTCTGCGAGAGCTTCTGGGTGCGCCAACATGAACTCCTGAAGGTCGTTGACGCGCCACGTCCACGTCGGGTTTCCGTCCTGGTCCCTCAGTGAGAGTCGGCTCATTTCCGCGACATAGAGGTGGGGTGCGACTTCGGCCGCGCCGTCGAAGTCGACGATGTCCTCGGTAGTCTGGATGGTGGTCATTTCTGCTCCTAGTGGTGATGATCTCGCCCCCTTCGCTCTTCCCAGCGACGGGGGCTCTCTCTATGACGGCGGATGCCGCCAAGTGTTCAGTCGACCTCTGACAGCCAGTCGACACGGACCAACTCGGGGTCGAAGTCTCTGCCCGGTCCGCTTGGCAAGATGGTCACGCGGACCAGCATCTGCAGAACGGCGCGCTTTGCATCCATGCTGAGCGCCGCCCACCCCTCCGCAGCATGCGGGCCAGCAAGATTGGACGGAACCGCGGCTGGCATCGAACGCTCAAGCGCTCTCGCGTGCACCTCTCGATCGATACGCAGCTGCGACGTGATCCTCGTGAGCTGATCGAGCTCGAGCGCGCCAGCCGCGTACGCGTCGGCCGCATTGCTCAGCCTCGCGTCGATCGCGTCCAGGGCGGCTCTCGCCTCGGAAGCCTCTCCTTCGTCTCCTCTAGTGAGAAGCTCGAGAGCATCGGGCTGTCCGAGCCGGCTGATGATGATGCCCTCGACGACTGCGTCAACCAGATCCTGTTTGCGCCGCACGCCGTGGCACTCGGAGCACGCGTATGCGGGAGGCTGACGCTTAGACCCCGACTGCGTGCGGGTCATGCGGCCAACCAACCGCACCATGACCCCGCCACACTTCCCGCACCGCGCGATCCCGCCCAGTAAGTACTTGGGAGAACGCCCCACGGGGGACGAGCGACGTCGCGGGTCGTTCAGGACCGCCTTCAGGCGCTCGTGGTCGTCCACGGAAAGGATGCGCGGCACGTCGGCGTGCATCTGCCCGACAACCTCGCCCCGATGCTTCCTGAGGCCGGCCAGCGACTCACGCAGAAGCAATTGCTTCAGGGTGGTGGTGTTCCAGACGTCACCCTTCCCCGGTGTCGGAACCTCCCGCGCCTGCAGGTCGGCGCAGACCGCACGGAGAGAGTCGCCCGCCAGGACTCGATCGCGCGCCTCACGGATCACCGCAGCCTCAGACGCCTCGACAACCACGCGGCCACCATCGCGGCGGAAGCCGTACCCGACCTGGCCCGCAGGCCTCCCATCGGACGCGCGCTGATCGTTCGCGGACTTCTGACGCATCGCCTTCTGCTCGCCCTCGTATTGCGACCACGCCGCAACGGTTCGAGCTACCGCACGTCCAGAAGGTGTCGCGAGCTCGAGGGTGCCGGCTGTCACCGTGTAGACGGGAATGTTCAACGCGATGACGCGCTCGAGGTCACGGGTCAGCCGGAGAAGCCGATCCTGATGCCACGCGATGATCGCTGCGGGCTTCGACTCGAGCAACTGATCGAATGCAGGGCGAGAGACCCCCGACGTCGCCGAGATGTCGTTGTCTACGTACACGTCGGTGACGGTCAAGCCGTGCCGTTCTGCGAGAGCACGGCACTCTGCCTCTTGCCGCTCCACGCCTAGACCCTCGCCGGTCCGGTCGTAGGAGATCCGGCAGTAGATCACCGCTGTCTTCGTCATGTTGGCAACCTTACAACGCCATGCTCCTGCCGCTGGTCTTCCTGATCCTCCCGCTGTCGGTGCTGTTCGCCGTCTTCCCGGGGATCGTCCTGCTCAAACTCGGAATCGGATGACCGGCGACGGTCGAAAGGAGGCGGACATGATCCGCACAGGATGGGGCGCCGTGCGCGCGGCATGGGAGGAGACCGCCCGTGACGAGCGCGGTGACGTGCCCGGCTGGGTGTTGGTCACACTGATGACGGCCGGGCTCGTGGTGGCGATCTGGGCATTGGCCGGCCCGGCGCTGGCCGACCTCTTCACCGACGCCATCAGTCGCGTCTCGGGGTTCTGAGTCGCCGTGATCCCCGTGCGCGAGGACGACCGGGGCTCGAGCCCGGTCGAGTTCGTCCTCGTGGGGACGCTCCTGACCCTGTTGACCCTCGCGGTCGTGCAGCTCGGACTCGCGGTGTACGTCCGCAATGTCGTCCACGACGCGGCGGTCGAGGGCGCGTACCACGGCGCGCTCGCCGACACGGCACCCGCCGACGGCGCTGCGCGCACACGCGAGCTCATCCAGACCGCGGTGAGCGGGCTGGATGCCGCGGTCACCGCACGCGAGTCGACGACACTCGGCGTCCCCTCGGTCGAGGTGCGGGTTGTCGCGACCCTCCCGCTCCTCGGCCTCCTCGGCATCCCGGCGGCGATGGAGGTGGACGCGCATGCGCCCCGTGAGTCGTTCGATTGACGCCCAGGGCGACGGCGGGTCGGCCGCTCTGGAGTTCATTCTGGTCGGGCTCGTCCTGCTGGTGCCGATCGTCTACCTGGTCATCGCGCTGGGCGCGATCCAGGGGCAGGCGCTCGGGGTCGAGGCCGGCGCCCGCCAGCTCGCCCGCGCCATCGCGACATCCGATGACGCGGCGACGGCCGACACCCGCGCCGATCTGGTGCTCTCGGCGATCGCCGCCGAATACGGCATCGACCCCGCGACGGTGCGCGTCGAGGTCGCCTGCGCGGGAGGCGCCTCGACCTGCCCGGAGGCGGGTGCCACCCTTCTGGTCACCCTGTCGGCGAGCGTCCGGCTGCCGCTCGTCCCCGCCGTGCTCGGCCTCGACGACATCGCCCGCGTCCCCGTCGAGGCGACGGGCGCGCAGAGGGTGTCGCGGTACTGGGGAGGTACGCCGTGAGCGGCGACCGAGCCGGGAACGACGACGACGGGAGCGTCCTTCTCCTGACGCTCGGCTACGCCCTCCTGGCGATCGCCCTCGTGCTCGTGTGCGTCAGCGCGACGAGCCTCTACCTCGCGCAGAAGCGGGTGGATGCCGCCGCCGACGCGGCCGCCCTCGCCGGGGCCGACGGCTTCACCCTGACCCTCTCCGCCGGGACGCCCCGCGCGACCCTCACCGACGCCGGCATCCGAGAGCAGGCCGCCGACATCCTCTCGGTCTACCCCGACACGACCCTCGTCGCGGCCGGCACGGACGACGGGATCTCGGCGCGCGTGACCGTCACGACCGTGTGGCATCCACCGGTGCTCAGCGTCTTCGTGCCCGACGGTGTCCCGCTCGAGTCGACGGCCACCAGTCGCACCGCGCTGCGGTGACGCGGCTCACCCCTCGCGCGGCCGCTCGCCCGACCCCGGCCCCGACCGCGGCACGAAGCGCGGCACCCATCGGAGGGACGCGAAGGCGCCGACGAGTCCGATCGCCCCCATCGCGGCCGTCGCGACCGACAGCGAGAACGCTGCGGCGAGAGCCGAGACCGCCAGCGGGGCGACGGCGCCCCCGGCATCGGTGAGGGTCCGCCACGAGCCCAGGAACGGAGCCGGGTCGGCCTGCGGGGCGACATCGGCACCGAGGGTGAGGAGGATGCCGCTGGAGAGCCCGTTGCCCACCCCCAGGACGGCCGCGAACAGCGCGAACCACATCGCCGACTGGGAGAGGTCGTGCGTGAACGCGAGCGCGGTGAACCCCGCTCCCATGAGCACCATCGCCGGCAGCGCGGCCCACAGCCGCCCGAAGCGGTCCATCACCTGCCCGCTCGCGTAGAACAGCGCGAAGTCGATGGCGCCGGACACTCCGACGACGAGGGCGATGGTCTGCGCGTCGAGCCCGATCGAGACGCCCCAGAGGGGCAGCACGACCTGCCGCGCCGAGCGCACCGCCGAGAGGGAGGCGGCTGCCACCCCCAGCCGTGACAGCACGCCGCGGTACTGCCACATCGTGCGGAACACGCCGATGCGCGCGGGGAGTCGGACCGACCCGGTCACCGGTTCTCCGGTGTCGGCCTGCTCGAGGTCCGCTGCCGCTGACCCGGCCCGCGGCGCGACCACCTCCGGGTCGGGTCCCAGGAGCACGAGCAGCACCGTGGCGACCAGGCACGCGCCGAAGAACCAGACGGCCGCGTGCTCGTCGCGGAAGATCGCGAGCAGCAGCGCGGCAACGAACGGGCCGACGAACATCCCGAGCCGGAAGGTGCCGCCCAGGAGCGACAGCGACCGCGCGCGGAAGGCGAGGGGGACCCGGGTCGTCATGAACGAATGCCGCGCGAGGCCGAAGGTCGCCGCGCAGAAGCCGATGAGGAAGACCGCCGCCGCGAGCACCGGAAGGCTCGGGGCGACCAGCAGCCCGGCGACACCGCCGAGGGCCAGGATGCCGCCGAACGTCATCGTGAGCCGCTCGCCGATGCGGGCCACCGCCCAGCCGGCGGGGATGTTGCCGCACAGCTGGCCCACGACGAGCGCGGAGGCGACGAGCGCCGCGGTGGGCACGTCGGCGCCGAGCTCGGCCGCGATCACCGGGAGGAGAGGGATCACGGCGCCCTCGCCGAGAGCGAACAGCACCGTCGGGCCGTAGATCATCGGGGCCAGTCGGCGCAGCATCCCACCCATCGACGCGGAGGAGGGGGAGGAGGTCACCCACTTCACGTTAGTCTGGACTGTCATGCTTGAATTCGATCCTTCTGCCGAAATCCAGGCCCTGCGGTCCACCTTCTCGGACATCGCTGCGGTCGTCGACGTCGAGGCCCTGCGCACCGAGATCGCCCGCCTGTCCGAGGAGGCCGGCGCGCCCGATCTCTGGGACGACGTGGAGAAAGCGCAGAAGGTCACGAGCGCGCTCAGCCACCGCCAGTCCGAGCTGAAGCGCGTCACCGACGTCGAGCAGCGACTCGACGACCTGGACGTGCTCGTGGAGATGGCCCTCGAGATGGACGACGAGGACACCGCCGCCGAAGCGCGCAAGGAGATCAAGGATCTTCAGGACGTGGTCGGCCAGCTCGAAGTGCAGACGCTCCTCGACGGCGAGTACGACGATCGCTCGGCGGTCGTCACGATCCGCTCCGGCGCGGGAGGCGACGACGCCACCGACTTCGCCGAGATGCTCCTGCGCATGTACCTGCGCTGGGCCGAGCGGCACAAGTATCCCGTCAAGGTCATGGACACCTCGTACGCCGAAGGCGCCGGCATCAAGTCGACGACGTTCGAAGTGGATGCCCCCTACGCGTACGGCACGCTCTCGGTCGAGGCGGGGACCCACCGACTCGCGCGCATCAGCCCGTTCGGCGGCGCCGACAAGCGTCAGACGAGCTTCGCCGCGGTCGAGGTCATTCCCGTGATGGAAGAGGCCAAAGAGGTCGAGGTCCCCGAGGGCGACATTCGCGTCGACGTCTTCCGCTCGTCGGGCCCCGGCGGTCAGTCGGTCAACACGACCGACTCCGCGGTGCGCATTACCCACCTGCCCACCGGCATCGTCGTGTCGATGCAGAACGAGAAGTCGCAGATCCAGAACCGCGCGGCCGCGATGCGCGTGCTCCAGACCCGCCTCATGCTGCTGCAGAAGGAGCAGGAGGCCGCGACCAAGAAGGAGCTCGCCGGAACGATCACGGCGAGCTGGGGCGACCAGATGCGCTCGTACTTCCTTTACGGCCAGCAGCTCGTGAAAGACCTCCGCACCGGTTACGAGGTCGGCAACCCCGCCTCGGTCTTCGACGGCGACCTCGACGGGCTCATCGCCGCCGGCATCCGCTGGCGCAAGCGCAA
>JACEFY010000447.1 GCA_016807485.1 Stenotrophomonas maltophilia
TCGGCATTCGGCTCGACCCGCGTTTCAGCAACCGGCAGCACGCTCCTGCCCGGCACTACCACGGCGTCGCCGTGACCTATGCGCAGGTGGCGGTGAAGTCGTCGGTCCATCAGCGACTCACGATCGAGGCGCGGACGCTCGTCGTGCTCGACGAGGTGCACCACGGCGGCGACGCACTGAGCTGGGGAGAGGCGCTCCGCGACGCCTACGGGCGCGCGACCCGGCGCCTCCTCCTCTCCGGCACTCCGTTCCGCAGCGACACGGCACCCATTCCGTTCGTGGAATACCACCCGAACGAGAAGGGCATCCGGCTGTCGCGCACCGACTACAACTACGGTTACGGCCGTGCCCTCGCCGACGGTGTCGTGCGCCCGGTGCTGTTCCTCGTGTACGCCGGGAAGATGCGTTGGCGCACGAAGGCGGGCGACGAGCTGGAGGCCCATCTCGGTCAGGACAACACGAAAGACGTCACCTCGCAGGCCTGGCGGACCGCGCTCGATCCCGAGGGCGACTGGATCCCCGCGGTGCTCCGCAGCGCCGACCGTCGGCTCACGGAGGTCAGGGAAGACGTGCCGGATGCCGGTGGCCTCGTGATCGCGACCGATCAGACCGCGGCGCGCGCCTACGCCGCGATCCTCCGGGAGATCACCGGCGAGCAGCCCGCCGTCGTCCTCTCCGACGACAAGGCGGCGTCGGGGCGGATCGAGACCTTCGCCGAATCCTCGTCGCGGTGGATGGTGGCCGTCCGGATGGTGTCGGAGGGCGTCGACGTCCCGCGGCTCGCCGTCGGCGTCTACGCCACGAGCGCATCGACGCCGCTCTTCTTCGCGCAGGCGATCGGTCGCTTCGTCCGTGCCCGGCGCCGCGGTGAGACGGCGTCGATCTTCCTGCCGAACGTGCCGCAGCTGCTCGCTCTGGCGGGCGAGATGGAGCGTGAGCGCGACCACGCGCTCGATCGCGAGACCGATGACGACGGACTCCTCGACGACGATCTGCTCACCGACGCCGAACGGGAGGAGAAGGCCTCCGACGAGCTCGAACAGGAGTTCTCCTATCAGGCGCTCGGTTCGGTCGCCCATTTCGACCGCGTGCTCTACGACGGCCGCGAGTTCGGCCAGCTGGCGGTTCCCGGCACGCCGGAGGAGGAGGAGTTCCTCGGGCTTCCCGGCCTGCTCGAACCCGAGCACGTGCACGAGCTCCTGATGCAGCGGCAGTCGCGGCAGTCACGCCATCGGCGGGCACGCGAAGCGGGGGAGGCATCCGCAGGGGTCGGCGATCGGGAGCCCGACGCGGTCGACGCCGGTCTCCCACCCGCCCTCCACCGCACGCTCAAAGAGCAGCGGCAGCTCCTGAACAGCCTTGTCGGCCTCTACGCGCGCCAGAGCGGAGAGCCGCACGGCGCGGTGCACGCCGAGCTCCGCCGCGTGTGCGGCGGCCCGGAGGTGGCGCGGGCGACCGTCGCGCAGCTGCAGGCCCGCATCGAGGTGCTGCGCCGCCGCGTGCACTCCTGAGCGGGGCCGCGCGGTTCGGATCCCCGAAAAGCTGGCAATCGCGGCATCCGTCCCGTGCCGGAAACACGCGCCGATTAGCGTGGGCACGTGAGTTCCCCGCATCCCGTCCAGCCCACTGCGCGCGACCGTCGACGCTGGGCGCAGTACCTCGTCGACGAGCGCGCCGAGGGCCAGGTGTACCGTGACCTCGCCGAGCGGCGCGAGGGCGAGGAGCGGGAGATCCTGCTGGCCCTCGCCGAAGCCGAG
>JACEFY010000448.1 GCA_016807485.1 Stenotrophomonas maltophilia
GCTATCTCACCGAACACCCCGTCGTCATCACCACGGTCGCCCTCGACGCCGAGAAGATGGCCCGCTTCGCGACCGAGGAGCAGCTGGATGCGGAGCTCGAGCAACGCTCCGCGCACGCCGCCGACCCCGTCGCCGCGGTCAACCGCATCCCGTTCTCCGAACCCGGCCACCCGTTCTCCCTGCAGGTCATGTACTCGGAGAACACACCGTTCCCGCTGCCCGCCGACAGCCCGTTCTCGGGCAACCGCTGGGGTTTCGTGAACATGGGCAACGGGCTGCGCAAGCGCCCGCGCGTCGAAGACGGCCTCACCTTCACCGAGGACGAGCTCGACTACCGGGGGTTCCCGAACTTCACGATCGACTACGAGCTCACGACCGCCGAGCTCGACGAGATCGCGGCGGCCACCGCCGACCTGCGCCGGGTGGGACAGACGCTCGGGGAGTTCGTCGCCGAGCCGCGCCTCATGCCGAACGGCTCGAGCCTGCACTACATGGGCACGATGCGCATGGGCGAGGCCGACGATGGCACGTCGGTCGCCGACCCCTTCTCTCGGGTCTGGGGCATCGAGAACCTCATCGTCGGCGGCAACGCGCTCATCCCCACGGCGAACACGATGAACCCGACGCTCACGAGCGTCGCGATCGCGGTGCGGGGTGCACGCGCGCTGATCGAGCAGCTCTCGGCCGAGTAGGCCGCGCCCCGCGCACGGCCCGGCGCGAAGTGGGCGCATATTGCGGCATCCGACCCGGAATACCCGCAACGCGCGCCCACTTCTCGGGCCACCCGGCGCTGATCGCCCGCCGGGGCAGCTACGCGCCCGCGGCGTCGAAGGCCGCGTCGGCGGCGCGGCGGCCCTCGTCGATCAGCCGGGGCACGTCGCGGAGCCTCCACTGCGCCCGGTGTTCGAGATCGGGCTGGATGAGAACGACCGACGGATCACGCACGAGCTCGGCCGTGTTGGCCACGGTGCGCATCATGCGCAGGTTCTCGCCCTTCGCGTGCAGCCGCACGACGATGACCCGCTCGGCGCCGAGGTCGCGCGCGGCGGCGAACGGCACGTTGTCGACGAGGCCCCCGTCGGCGAGCAGCCGCCCGTCGATCCGTACGGGCGGCAGGATGCCGGGCACCGCCATCGTGGCGCGCAGCGCCGGGCTGAGGAGCCCGCTGTCGATGGCGACGGCCTCCCGGGTGCCGAGGTCGGTGGCCACCGCGGCGAACCGGCGCGGCAGGTCTTCGATGCGGGGATCGTCGCCGAGCAGCGCGCTCACGGCCGCGGCCACCGGCTGTGAGTCGAGCAGCGTCCGTCGGGGACGCAGCGTCCACCGCGCGATCCGCGACCAGCGGAACCGACGGGCGACCTCGTCGATCGTCGCACTGTCGACCCCTGCCGCGTAGGCGGCGCCGACGAGCGCTCCCGAACTGGTGCCCGTGACGATGCCGGGACGGATGCCGCGCTCCGCCAGCACCCGCAGCACACCGACGTGCGCCGCACCGAACGCCCCGCCCCCGCTGAGGGTCAGCCCGAGGCGTTCGTCATCGGAGTCCGGCGGCATACCGGAACGGTAGTCCGATTTCGGGACGCCGGCG
This sequence comes from Stenotrophomonas maltophilia, assembly GCA_016807485.1. GTDB lineage: Bacteria > Actinomycetota > Actinomycetes > Actinomycetales > Microbacteriaceae > Microbacterium. The sequence continues at coordinate 1,589 of JACEFY010000448.1, forward strand.
TATCACGGCGCCCGAAGCCGCCTCCTCACCGGTGACGCGCCTGCCGACGCGCCGAGTGACGAGGGAGCATGCCATGCCGAGCATCACCACCATCCGTTTCGATGCGACCGGACCGGTCATCGAGGGCGCGGGCGCCGCGCAGGGGTCGGTCACCCCGACCGCGCT
>JACEFY010000449.1 GCA_016807485.1 Stenotrophomonas maltophilia
CCGTTTCGTGGCGACCCTTGCGCCCCTGTCGTCGAACGCCGCCGTTCAGGACCTCCTCGTCGAGCAGAGCATGGGCGCGATGACGGCGCGGGTGGACTTCGGGCCCCTCACCGGCCTCGTCACCGATGCCGTCACAGATGTCGTCCGCTCCGACGCCGTCGACGACATCTGGGCGGTGGCGTTGCGCGGAGCCCATCGGGTGGTCGCGACGGCTGCGACCTCCGACGGCGGCGGCATCGTCATCCGGACCCCCGACGGGCTGGGCCTGCAGATCGGCGGCATCGTCGCCCGCGTCCAAGAGCACCTCGTCGATCGCGGAGTCGGCGTCGCCGAGCTCATCCCGCGGGTCGACCGCGTCGTCATCCTCGGCTCGGGAGAGAACGTGACGCTGCTGCGGACCGTCTACGCCCTCGCGGTCGCCGCCGGCGTGTGGCTACCCCTTGCCGCCATCGCCCTGTTCGCCGCCGGGATCGCGCTGGCTCGTCGCCGCAGTGCGGGCGTCCGTGGTGTCGGCATCGGCCTCGCCGTCGGCGCGGGCGCCCTGCTCATCGCGCTCGCTCTCGGCGGCGCGGCCGTCGCGACCGCCGCCGGAGATGCCGCGGTCACCACGGCGGCGGTCGGGGCCATCTATGCCCGGCTGGTCGCATCGATGGTCCTGGTCGCCTGGGTCACGGTCACAGCGGGGATCGTCCTCGCCGTCGCGGGATGGGTCGCGGGCAGCTCACCCACGGCCCGCCGCGTGCGTCGCGCTTTCGGGGCTCCGCGGGCTACGCGGGTTACGCGCTGACCGCCTCGCGCACGTTGCGGCTCGCCGTGACGAGGTGCCGCAGCGACGTCACCGTCTCGTCGTAGCCCCGGGTCTTCAGGCCGCAGTCGGGGTTCACCCAGATCTTCCGCAGCGGCAGCTCGTCGGCCGCGCGGCGCAGGAGCGCCTCGATCTCGGTGACCGCAGGGACGCGCGGCGAGTGGATGTCGTAGACGCCCGGTCCGATGCCGGCCGAGAATCCGGATGCCGCGACATCGCCGATCACTTCGCCGCGACTGCGCGCGGCCTCGATCGAGGTGACATCGGCATCCAGCGCCGCGATCGCCTCGATGACGACCCCGAACTCGGAGTAGCAGAGGTGCGTGTGCACCTGGGTGGCCGGCTCCGCTCCGGCGGTGGCGAGCCGGAACGAGCGCACCGACCATTCCAGGTAGCCGCGCTGGTCGGTCAGCCGCAACGGGAGGAGCTCCCGGAGTGCGGGCTCGTCGACCTGGATGATCCGGATGCCGGCAGCCTCGAGGTCGGCGATCTCATCGCGGAGGGCGAGGGCCACCTGGTCGGCGGTCTCGGCGAGCGGCTGGTCGTCGCGGACGAACGACCACGCGAGGATCGTCACGGGTCCCGTGAGCATGCCCTTGACGTGCTTGTCCGACAGCGACTGGGCGTAGCGGGCCCAGTCGACCGTGATGGGCGCGGGGCGGGAGACGTCACCCCAGAGGATCGACGGCCGAGTCGCCCGCGACCCGTACGACTGCACCCAGCCGTTGCGGGTGACGGCGAACCCGTCGAGGTTCTCGGCGAAGTACTGCACCATGTCGTTGCGCTCGGCCTCGCCGTGCACGAGGACATCGAGGCCGAGCTCCTCCTGCAGGGTGATGACCCGGGAGATCTCCGCGCGCAGGAAGCCCTCGTACTCGGCCGTCGACAGCTCTCCGCGGCCGTGCTGCGCGCGAGCGCGCCGGATCTCGCCCGTCTGCGGGA
>JACEFY010000450.1 GCA_016807485.1 Stenotrophomonas maltophilia
GCGCACCCTGCCGCCCGCCGAGGTTGTCCCACTCCGGGCGGACGATGTCCCACTTGCGACGAGGTATGTCCCGCATGTGGTGGGTCCGGGCGCCTCACACCAACCACAAGTGGGACTTGGCTTGCGCGGAGACTCGCGGCGCGACCGAGGCAGCACGAGCCGCCGCGACAGCGCCTCAGCCGGTGACGGTGATCTCCACGCCCGGAGCGCCTCCGGCGGTCACCGCGTCGTAGCTCGCCTGGAGGATGCCGCGGAGCACGCCCTCGTCGACCTGCTCGAGGTCCTTGATATACAGGCAGCTCGCGCCGATCGTGTGCGGCCCGAGTGCCGCGAGCGCCTCGGTGTGCGCGCCCGTATCGTCCAGGTACACCGTCGATGACGTCTTGCGGGGGGCGAACGCGAGCAACGGCATGTCGCCCTCGGTGCCGGTCGGATACCGGTAGTGGCAGCTGCCGAAGCCGACGATCGTGCCCCAGAGCTCGGGTTCACGACCCGAGATCCCCGCCATCAGCGCGATGAGCGTCTCGGCGTCGCGCTGCCGCTTGGCCGGCGCGACCTGTGCGATGAACGCGGCGACGGAACCACCGGTGGGCTGCATCTCAGGCCTTCTTCGCGGCGGCCTTCGCGGCGCGCTTGTGTTCGCGCACCTTCGTCAGTGACTCCGGCGAGACGATGTCGGCGACGGAGCGGAACGATCCCTCTTCGCCGTAGGGGGCGGATGCCTCCCGCCAGCCCGCGCCGGTGAAGCCGTACTGCTTGCCCAGCAGCGCGAGGAAGATCTTCGCCTTCTGCTCGCCGAATCCGGGGAGCGCCTTGAGGCGCGCGAGCACGGTGGGTCCGTCGGGGTCGCCGTCGGTCCACAGCGCAGCGGCGTCGCCGCCCCAGTCGTCGACGAGCGCCTGACATAGCGCCTGTACGCGGCCGGCCATCGACCCCGGGAATCGGTGCACGGCGGGCGTCTCGCGGAACACCTCGACGAACGCGTCCGGGTCGGCGGCTGCGAGGGCCGCGGCATCCAACCCTCCGGTGCGCTCGCGGATCTTCAGCGGACCGGTGAAGGCGGTCTCCATCGCGATCTGCTGGTCGAGCAGCATGCCGACGAGGAGCGCCAGCGGATTCTCGGTGAGCAGGGCGTCGGCATCGGCGTCGTCGGTGATGTGCAGGGCCATGGGGCAAGTCTGCCAGCGCAGGCCCGGCTGCCCGTAGCGGGATGCGTGCACAACTCAGGCTCAGCCGCATCCTCGGGCCGATTCCGGGGTCGTCCATGCCGTTCTGCCTGAGTTGTGCGCACCCAGACATGCCGTCTCTCCGATCCGGGGTGGGAAGATGGCCGGATGCCCGAACGTGAAGATCTCGTCGCGCAGGTGCGCGAACGTCGTGTCGTCGTGATCGGCGCGGGCGCCGCCGGTCTCGCCGCCGCGTGGGAGTGTGCGCGCGTCGGGCTCAGCGTCACGGTGGTGGATGCCGCGGACAGCGTCGGCGGATCGCTCGCGCCACGCGCGGTCGACGGCGCGGAGGTCGACGGCGCGCACACCGATTTTGCGCCCGGCGACACCGATGTCGACGCCCTGCTGCGGGAGCTCGGTTTCGCCGAGTCCGAGTCCGAGCCCGTCGCCGCCGCGCGCGTCGCGATCGCCGGCCGCGGCCCCGCTCCGGCGGGCAGTCTGATCGGCATCCCGGCGAACCCGTGGGCCGCGGACGTGCGCGGCGTCATCGGG
>JACEFY010000451.1 GCA_016807485.1 Stenotrophomonas maltophilia
TGTCCCGCTCCGACGCCGACAGCGGCCTGGAGTCGCTCTTCCGCTGGCGGCTGCGCCACCTCGACATCCCCGTGCGCACACAGCTCGCCGTGTTCGCCGTCGGACGCGTCGACATCCTCATCGGAGATCGGCTGCTCGTCGATGTCGACGGTGTCGACAATCACGACGATGCGACCCACCGACACAAGGACCTCATCCGCGATGCGAACGCCGCCGCGTGGGGCTACGTGACCCTGCGCTTCGACTACGCGATGGTCGTGCACGACTGGGAGACCGTCGAGGCCGCGGTCTCCGGGGCCCTCGCCGCCCGACTGCACGTGCGCTGAGTCATCTCGCCCCGCGCAGAACGGCGAGAGCCGCGACCCGACACGCCGCCAAAGCGCCGGCGCTCCCGGCGTGTCGCCGCGCGGCTCTCGCCGCCCGGCACGCGGCGGTCAGTCGCGGGGGCTCAAGAGGTAGTCGTTGAGGGATGCCGTCAAGGCGGCGTCGTGGGGCACCGGCACACCGTCGACGGCGGTCACGGGGGCGGCGAGGCGCACGCTCGAGAGAAGCCAGACGGCATCCGCCGTCTGCAGATCGGCGACGGGCACGGTCTCGTAGGCGACCGCGAACCCCCGCTCACTGAGGTGGGCGAACAGGCTCAGCTGCGTCGTCCCGTGGAGGATGCCGGCATTCGGTGTCGGGGTGACGAAGGTGTCGCCGCGTCGGAGGACGAGCGAGGCCGTCGGAGCTTCGAGCACGAAGCCGTCGCTCGAGACGAAGACCGCGTCGTCAGCCCCGCGGCGCTTGGCCTCGCGGAGAGCCGCCATGTTGACGGCGTACGACAGGGTCTTCGCGCCGAGGAGCAGCCACGGGGCGTGCACCGGGGCATCGATCGCATATCCACGATCGAGAGTGACGACGCGGATGCCATCCGTCCGGGCGGCGGCGAAATCGGTCGCCGCGGCGACGGTGATCCACGCCGTCGGGGACGACCCGTGCTCGATCCCCCGGCTCAGGATGAGCTTGATCACCGCTTCACCGGAGCCGGCGTGCGTCGCGGCGCGGGACACGGCCTGGCGCCACTGTGCGAGGTGCGGCGCCGGGAGGTCGCAGAGCTCGGCCGAGTGCGCGAGCCGCTCGAGGTGCGCGGTCACCTCCTGCGGATGCCCGTCGACCACGCCGATCGACTCGAACACCCCGTCGCCACGCTGAGCGCTGAGCTCGCCCAGCGGCAGCGCGGGCGCGGACGGCTCGATCTCGGTGAACGTGGCGGAGAAGTCGGAGCGATCGTCACCCGGCGGCGCGGGATCGATCAGGAGGGCGAAGCGCATGGTCCCGAGCCTACGCCGCAGGGAATGCGCCGACGCGGCGCTCGGTTACACTGGATCAGCCGGGCCGCAGTAACCCCGGGCTCCATCTTTTGCCGCTTCGAGCGGCACCGCGCCGAGAGGCGTTCTGCGGCCCGGCACTTCACTCCGCCAAGGCCTCACGCCGTTCAGGTCAGCGCGTCGCGCCGCCACAACACCGCCGCGGCGGCCAGTTCTTCGGCGTACGTCGTGAGCCGCAGCGCGCGCGTCGTGAACCCTCGGGCACGGTCGGGCTCGCTCGCGTCGTAGTCATCGGCGAGGTCGGCGGCGCCGGCCGCTTCGACGCGGCAGAAGGATGCCGCACGCTCGAGCGCGATCGCGAAATCGCCCGCGAACACTCCGCGCAGGATCTCGTCG
>JACEFY010000452.1 GCA_016807485.1 Stenotrophomonas maltophilia
GTGATGGGCGGGCCGCAGGCGGCATCCGTCCTGTCGACCGTCCGCCGCGACCAGATGGATGCCGCCGGCGAGGCGTGGTCGGCCGACGACCAGGCGGCGTTCGAGGCGCCCATCCGCGCGCAGTACGAGGAGCAGGGCAGCCCCTACTATTCGACGGCGCGGCTGTGGGACGACGGCATCATCGCGCCCGACGAGACCCGCGACTTGCTCGGGCTCGCCCTCGAAGTCATCGCCGCCGGCGGCGGCACCGAGACCGACGGGGCGCCGGGCTACGGCGTCTTCCGGATGTGAGCGGCATGTTCGATTCGGTGCTCATCAACGGTCGCGGCGAGATCGCCTGCCGCATCATCCGCACCCTCCGACGGCTCGGCATCCGCTCGATCGCGGTCTACAGCGATGCCGACGCCGACGCCCTGCACGTGCGCCTCGCCGACGAGGCCGTGCGGCTCGGGCCGGCCGCGGCCGCCGAGAGCTACCTCTCGATCGAGCGGGTCATCGCGGCCGCCCGCCGCACCGGCGCTCAGGCGATCCATCCCTGTTTCGGATTCCTTGCGGAGAACGCCGCCTTCGCCCGCGCGTGCGGCGACGCCGGCATCGTCTTCATCGGACCCTCGCCCGAGGCGATCGAGATCATGGGCGACAAGATCAGCGCGAAGCGCACCGTCGCCGCCCGGGGCGTGCCCACCGTGCCGGGCGTCGCCGAGCCCGGCCTGACCGACCGCGCCCTCATCGCCGGTGCGACCGACGTCGGATTCCCGGTGCTGATCAAGCCGTCCGCCGGGGGCGGTGGCAAGGGCATGCACGTCGTGGAGACGGCCGAAGGGATGCCGGAGGCCCTCGCCGCGGCGCGCCGGGAGGCGGCGGCATCCTTCGGCGACGACACGCTCTTCCTCGAGCGCTACCTCTCCCACCCGCGCCACATCGAGGTGCAGGTCTTCGGCGATCGGGACGGCACCGTCATCCACCTCGGCGAACGCGAGTGCTCGCTGCAGCGGCGGCATCAGAAGGTGATCGAGGAGGCGCCGTCGCCGCTCCTCGACGACGCGACGCGGGCGCGCATCGGCGAGGCCGCATGCGAGACGGCGCGCAGCGTCGGATACGTCGGCGCGGGCACCGTCGAGTTCATCGTCGCGGGCGACCGCCCGGACGAGTTCTTCTTCATGGAGATGAACACGCGGCTGCAGGTCGAGCATCCCGTCACGGAGGCCGTCACCGGACTCGACCTCGTCGAGCTGCAGTTGCGGATCGCGGCGGGCGAACCGCTGCCGCTCGCGCAGTCGGACGTCGTCCTCACGGGACACAGCATCGAGGCGCGCGTCTACGCCGAAGATCCGCGCGCCGGGTTCCTCCCGACGGGCGGGCACGTCGAGCGGGTGCTCCACCCGAGCGGCGCGGGGGTGCGCGTCGACACCTCGCTCGCCGACGGTCTCGACGTGGGCGTCGACTACGACCCCATGCTCGCGAAGATCATCGCGTGGGGAGACGACCGCGACGAAGCCCGGCGGCGCCTGGTCGCCGCGCTCGACGAGACGGCGATCTTCGGGTTCGACACCAACGTCGAGTTCCTCCGGCTGCTCCTGGAGGACCCCGCCGTCGTCCGCGGCGACCTGGACACGGGGCTCATCGCGCGGGTGTTCGACGAGCTGCCCTTCGCCCAGCCGACCGAGCGGACCTTCGCCGAAGCCGCCCTCGTCCGCT
>JACEFY010000453.1 GCA_016807485.1 Stenotrophomonas maltophilia
GTTCCAGTCGGTGATGGGCGACGACGATCTCCTCGCGCGATCGCTCACGGCCGACGACATCCGCGGGCTGTTCGACGCCTGAGTGTGCAGGGCTTTCCACGGCCCGTCGGCCGAAGCTCACCGATGTCGCCGCGTAGACTCGACGTCGCTCGACCAGGAGGATTCCCATGCGCATCACAGGGCTCGGCCACGCCGGCATGTTCATCGAGACGACGGGCGGCAGCATCCTCTGCGACCCCGTCGTCGGGCCGAGCTTCTTCGGTTCGTGGTTTCCGTTCCCCGACAACCGCGGGCTCGACTGGGAGCGGTTCGGCGCTGCCGACTTCCTCTACATCTCGCACCGGCACCGCGACCACTTCGACCCGGCGCTGCTGCAGCGCTACGTCCGCCGTGACATTCCGGTGCTGCTGCCGGATTACCCGACCGACGACCTCGAGAGCGACCTGCGCGGCCTCGGGTTCGAGAACATCGTCTACACGCAGGCGGGCGTGCCGCTGCACTACGGCGACCTGAAGATCATGATCACGCCGCTGCGAGCCCCGAGCGACGGACCGATCGGCGACTCGTCGCTGTCGGTCGACGACGGCACCGCCTCGATCCTCAACCAGAACGACTCGCACCCGCTCGACCTCGACAAGCTCCTGAGCTTCGGGAAGCCGGATGCGTACTTCACGCAGACGTCGGGTGCCATCTGGTGGCCGATGGTCTACGACCTGCCGCACGATGCGAAGCAGAACTTCGCGCACCTCAAGCGCGAGGCGCAGAACAAGCGCGCGATGTACTACATCGACAAGGTCGACGCGACGCACGTGTTCCCCATGGCGGGGCCGCCGATGTTCCTGCGCGAAGAGCTCTTCCGCTTCAACGGCTGGGGCACCGAGGACGACTCGATCTTCACCGATCAGGCGCAATTCCTCGCGCACATGGCCGAACTCCGCCCTGCACAGCAGGGGCACCTGTTCGTGCCGGGAACCCAGGTCGACGTCCACGGCCCCGAAGTCGAGCTGACGCAGACCCTGTACACCGACGCCGAGATCGAGCGCGTGTTCCACGACAAATGGAACTATCTCGCAGAGCAGCGCGATTCGCGCCAGGACGAGATCGCCGCGGAGGTCGCCTCGCGCGCGCAGATCCTGCCGCCGGAGGAGATGCTCGCCGCGCTCAAGGAGTGGTGGGAGCCGCTGCTGCGCCGCGCGCGGACGATCCGCAACGGGGTGGGCGGCAATGTGCGCTTCCGCATCGGCGAGCTCGACATGGTCGTCGACTTCCCGAAGGCGAAGCTCCGCGAGTATGCGGGGGAGGAGTGCATCTACTGGTACACGATTCCCGCCGACCTCGTCTCGACGAACATCGCCGACCACGAGATCGACTGGTCGAACTCGATCTTCCTGTCGATGCAGTTCGAGGTGGGCCGCTCAGGGAAGTTCAACGAATTCCTGACGACGTTCCTCAAGTGCCTCTCGCGCGACCGCATCGAGTACGTCGAGAACTGGTACGCCGAGCAGTCCGACCAGACGGAGGATGCCGAGCTCGGCGACTGGACCGTGCAGCGCCGATGCCCCCACCTGCGGGCCGACCTCACGAAGACCGGCAAAATCGAGGACGGGGTGCTCACCTGCTCGCTGCACGACTGGAAGTGGGACCTCGAGACGGGCAAGTGCCTGACGACGCAGGGGCATCCGATCCGCGCG
>JACEFY010000454.1 GCA_016807485.1 Stenotrophomonas maltophilia
AGCACCCGCGTCATCGTGGCGCCGTATTTCTCGGTGAGCGCGTGGCGCAGACCGCCGACGGTGGTGACGCCGGAGAACGACTCCTCCTCGCGGCCGGCCGACTCCGCGGCCGCCGCGAAGTAGCGGACGAGAACCTCAGCCACCGATGGCTCCCATGCTGCGCTCGGGCCGCAGGAAGGCGGGCGAGGAGATGCCGTGGCCGGCCTGCTTGCCCCACATCGCCGCCCGCCACCGGTCGGCGATGCTGCGATCGTCGGCGCCGCCTCGGAGGAGGTGCCGCAGGTCAGTCTCGTCGTCTCCGAAGAGGCAGGAGCGCACGGTGCCCTCTGCCGTGATGCGGGTGCGGTCGCAGTCGCCGCAGAACGATCGCGTCACCGACGCGATGATGCCGACGGTGGCGGGGCCGCCGCCGTCGGGCGCGACGACCATGAGCCCGGTCGCCATCGCCTCCAGGAGCGCGATGCCGAACTCCTCCTTCAGGCTCGCGCACACGTACACGCCACCTGCTGCGGTGAGCCCCGGCATCCCGAACCGCGCGGCGGCGAGCCAGAGCGCCGCGACGTCGTTCGGCTGGTGCCCGGCCAGCAGCAGGCCCGCCTCGGCTCTCGTGCCCTCCGGCACGGCGGCGTCGATGCGGTCGAGCTGCTCGCGCTCGTCGAGCGACGGATGGTCGAGGTCTCCGCCGATGATCAGCAGGTTCGCGCGTTCGCGCAGCGGGCCGCGGGCCCAGGCCTCGGCGAGGGTCGCCATGCCCTTCACTCGGTGCAGTCGACCGACCGTCACGATGAGCGGCAGCGCCCGGCGTTCCGGGGCGAGCTCTTCGACGCGGGCGCGGAGGTCGGCGATCGCGGCGGGTGTCGACTGCGCCTGCGCGCGACCCGCGGCGACGGCGCGATCGACCACGTCGAGATCGACGCCCTCGGCGACGATCGTGTGCCGCTCCGGGTGGGAGGTGATGTCGATGCCGACGAGCTGGCTCATGTCACGCTGCAGCTGCGGACGGGGGAACAGCACGGTGTGTGCGGCGTTGGAGGCGAGGTTCTGCACCAGGCGCGCCCGGAACCAGAAGTGCTCCGTGAGGTCGACGTCGCCGAAGCGCTCGCGGGTGAGCGCGCCCGAGCGGTCCATCGACTGGATGACACCGTGCGGGTCGGGTGCCACGGTGAAGACCACCGGGATGCCGAGCTCGCGCGCGACGTCCGCCGCGGCGAGGCTCCCGACGTCCGCCATGCGGAGGTGCAGGAGATCCACCTGGCCGGCGGCGCGCAGGATGCGACGGATGCCGCGCCGCGCCGTCACACGCAGTGGCCACGCGGCCGCCGACGGCACGGGCGCCTGGCGCAGCGGCACGTGACCGTAGACGTGGCCTGCGGTGGTGGAGCCGATGTCGAGGAGGTCTTCGGCGGCCCGTGCCACCGGGCCCCGCGAGAGGGTGATGACGCGTCGCACACCGGCCGACGGGTCGGCGATCAGGGCGTCGCCCAGACGCACGAGGAGCGTCGCGATGCCGCCGTTGTCGCCCGCGCCGGCTGAGCTCAGCGACGGGTCGATGTCGGCGTGCAGGAAGAGCTGCGCGATCGTGAGCCCCTCCCCGGTCGCCGACCGCGGCGCGGGGGTGTCGGCGAGGTCGACCAGGGCGAGACGGGCGACCTCGGCGAGCAGGCCGTCGCCGCCGACGAGGGC
>JACEFY010000047.1 GCA_016807485.1 Stenotrophomonas maltophilia
GCGGCGACCTCGGCCGCCTTGAGGGGCGATCCGCCCGTCGTGGAGGTGTCCTCGACGATGACGACGCGCTTGCCCGCGACCTCGGCGCCCTCGATCTGGCGCCCGCGGCCGTGGTCCTTCGGCTCCTTGCGCACGACGAACGCATCCACCGGCGACCCGGCCGCGACCGAGGCGTGCAGCACCGCATTGGCGATCGGGTCGGCGCCGAGCGTGAGCCCGCCGACCGCGTCGACATCGAGGTCACGCACGATGTCCAGCACGAGCCGACCGATCGCGGGCGCCGCCCGGTGGTCGAGGGTGAGCTTGCGCATGTCGACGTAGTAGGTCGCCTTCTTGCCGCTCGAGAGCGTGAAGTCGCCGTGGAAGACGGCTTCGGCGCCGATCAGCGCGATGAGGTCCTGTCGGTCGGCTTCGAGCTCGGGCGTGGAGGCGAGAGTCATGCGTCCGATCCTACGACCCGGCATCCGAGGGTCGAGATCGGGGGATGCCGGAGATCCCCGTCACGCGGCCGATCCGGGCCCTGCCGACCGGGCAATACGCTGGATGCCATGCGCATCGCCACCTGGAACGTCAACTCGATCCGCGCCCGCGTCGCCCGCACCGTCGACTTCGCCGTGCGCGAGGACATCGACGTGCTCGCGATGCAGGAGATCAAGTGCAAGCCCGAGCAGTTCCCCTACGCGGAGTTCGAGGCCGCGGGCTACACCGTCGAGGCGCACGGGCTGAACCAGTGGAACGGCGTCGCGATCGCGAGCCGGCAGCCCATCGAGGACCTCCAGGTCGGCTTCCCCGGCATGCCCGGTTTTCAGAAGGGCTATGACGGACCGGACGCGCCCCAGGAGGCGCGCGCGATCGGCGCGACCGTGGGCGGCGTCACGGTGTGGAGCCTGTACGTGCCCAACGGGCGGTCGCTCGACGACCCGCACTACGCCTACAAGCTCGCCTGGCTCGAAGCCCTCCGCGGGTACACCGCCGACAGCCTCCGCGCCGATCCCGACCTCGCGCTCGCCCTCACCGGCGACTTCAACATCGCCCCCACCGACGCCGACAACGGCGATCCGACGCTCGTTGCCGGTGTGTCGACGCACATCTCGCCACCCGAGCGGGCCGCGTTCCAGGCACTTCTGGATGCCGGTCTCTCCGACACCGTGCGCCCCCTCGTCCCGACGGGCTACACCTACTGGGACTACAAGCAGCTGCGCTTCCCCCGCAACGAGGGTCTGCGCATCGACTTCATCCTCGGCTCGCGGGCCTTCGCCGACGCCGTCGTGGGGGCCGGCATCCATCGGGACGAGCGCAAGGGCGAGATCCCCAGCGACCACGTGCCCGTCGTCGTCGACCTCGACCTGTCAGGCCCCGACGACGACCGCCCGATGATCTTCTGACGCGGGCCCCTCGGCCCGCGAATCACCACTGCGCCGCCGAATCACCACACCACGCACGCAAGCCGCATGGTGACTCGGGAGCCGGGTGGTGATTCGCGAGCGGGGCGGCGGACCGCGCGGGTCACGCCTGCGTCGGGATCGCTCCGGTCACGGCAAGGGATGCCGGCGCCAGCGCGCGCGTCGCGACGGGGGCGCCCATCCGCCAGAGTCCGGCGACGCTCACGGCGAAGAGACCGACGACCATCGCGTTGCGCGCGAGCAGCACCGACGCGGCCAGCGGGTCGGCCTCCACGAGCGGCATGTACAGGATCGGGAAGACGATGGTCGTCGCCACCGATACTCCCGCCATCCACCAGGCGATCGCCCGCCACGCCTCCGGCTCGACGGCGAGACCCACCGCGACGATCGGCGCGAGCCACAGCATGTACTGCGGCGAGCCGACCTTGTTGAACACGATGAGCGCCCCGGCGAGCGCGAACGCCCCGCGGACGATGAGGCGCTGCTCGAAGCCCGGGGTCAGCCGTCCACCGGCCGTCGCAGCCCGACGCGCGCGCCAGAGCAGCACGAGGATGAGCGCGAACACGATCGGCATGGCGACGCCCACGAGCTGACCGGCGAGCTGCTCACCGGGACCGGTGACCTCACGCGTGGCGAGCTCGACGTTGTTGCGGATCTGCGACCCGGGAAGTCCGAGCACCGTCGCCCAGACCCACGGCGTCGCGACCGGCGCTTCGAGTTGCACCGATCGGTCGCTCTGGATGGTGATGAAGCTGAAGAGGTTCGAGCCACCGCCGAACGCCACGACGACCGCGCCGATGACGGCCGAGACACCGACCCCGCCCATGATGATCCCGCGACGACGCGACGACACCGTCACGGCGGCCGCGGCGAGGGCGATGGGCCACACCTTGATCCACGCACCCGCGGCGATCAGCGCTCCCGAGACCGCGGGGCGGCGGGCGACGTACACGAGCCCGGCGATGGCCAGCGGTGCCGAGAACGCCTCCAGCCGGAGCATCGAGACGGGCGCCAGGAGGATCTGGATCAGCAGCCAGTACCACGCGGCGGGGTAGGCGGACACCCGCCGCAGCCCGCCCGTGAGGGCGAGGATCGCGAGGAAGTTCGCTGCGGCGACCATGACGAGCCACACCAGCTGGTAGTTGAAGGCGCCGGCGACCATCGGGGCCACGATCGGCACAAGGGCGCCGGCGGGGTACACCCACGGGTCATCGATCACGGGCCACTGGCCGTGGAGCGCCTGCATCGCCCAGAGCCGGTAGAGCGGCAGGTCGCCCTGCGTGCCGCCGAAGAGGATGACGTGCAGCAGACCGATGAGGTACACGACGTGGACGGCGGCGAACCCCCAGAGGAGGCCTCGCCGGGTCATCCCCCACACTCCGAGGCGCTGGGAAAGCACGGCCAGGCGTTCGGGCACACGGGTGCCCCCTCGAGGTGTCGTCACATGACCGACGGTAGGGCCTCGACCACAAGATGAGATTTCGATTTGCTGACCGTTGCCTGACAAACAGGTGTACAGGGATGCCGCAGACCTCCGCCGCACGGGGGAGGTCTGCGGCGAGCGCTCCGCGTAGCGTGGGGGGATGAGTGCCGCCGCCCTCCGCCCCGGAGCGACTCCCCCTCAGGTCCGCCGCGACACGTGGCTCGCGGTCGCCCTCTTCGTCGGCGCCGTGATCAGCGCCTGGCTCGGGCAGGTCGCCGGGTTCTACGGCGAGACGGCTCCGGCCTTCGTGTGGGCGCTGCTCTTCTCCGCCGGCATCACGCTGCCGATCGCCCTGCGCCGCCGCTTCCCGGAGGTGGTGCTCGTCGTCATCGCGGTCACGTTCTTCATCGGGGTGTCGGTGCGCATCCCGGAGGTCTACGTCGGCAACGTGTCGCTGTTCATCGCGATGTACACCGTCGGTGCGTGGGTCGACGATCGCCGCCGGGCGACCCTCGTGCGCGTCGCCGTCATCGTCGGGATGTTCGCGTGGCTGCTGGTCACGACGTTCCAGGCCGCGACGGCCCCCGACGACGACGGCCTGTCGCGCGCGGGGCTCTTCTCGCCCTTCGCGGCGTACATCCTCATCCAGTTCCTCGTGAACGTCGCCTTCTTCGGCGGGGCATACTTCTTCGGGGAGCGGGCGTACGCCGATGCGCGTTCGCGTGCGGTGCTGGAGGAGCGCACGGCCGAGCTCGAGCGCGAGCGCGAGCTGTCGGCCGCGCAGGCTGTGGCCCTCGATCGCGTGCGCATCGCACGCGAACTGCACGACGTCGTCGCCCATCACGTCTCGGCGATGGGTGTGCAGGCCGGCGCGGCGCGCACGGTGCTGGGGCGGGACCCCGAGGCCGCGCAGGCGGCGCTGTCGACCGTCGAAGAGTCGGCGCGTGACGCGCTCACCGAACTCCGTCAGCTGCTCGACACCCTACGTACCCCCGCGTCGGCCGATACCGAGGTGCCGGCCGGCTCGACCATCCGGCTCGCGGCGCTCCCCGAGCTCGTCGACCACGCGAACGGCAACGGGCTGCCCACGACCCTCACTGTCGTGGGTGAGCCGGTCGACGCCCCCGAGCTCGTGCAGGTGAACCTCTACCGCATCGCGCAGGAGGCCCTCACCAATGCGCGCCGCCACGGTGGACCCGGCGCGGCCGCCGATGTGCGCCTCCGCTATGCAGCGGACTCCGTCGAGCTCGAGGTCGTCAACGTCGGCCGCCGCCCCCTCGGCGGTCGGGTCGGACTCGGGCTCGTCGGCATGCGCGAGCGGGCCGCGGCATCCGGTGGCACCCTCGACGCCGGACCCCGCGAGCGCGGGGGCTTCCTCGTGCGGGCGCGGGTGCCGCTCGCGGTGGAGGAGGTCCGGTGATCCGCGTGCTCCTGGTCGACGACCACGCCGTGATGCGCGCCGGCTTCCGCATGATCCTGCACAGCGCCGACGACATCGAGGTCATCGGGGAGGCCGCGACCGGTGTCGAGGCGGTCGCCGCGGCCCGCGACCTCGCCCCCGACGTCATCTGCATGGACGTCCAGATGCCCGACATGGACGGCCTCGAGGCGACCCGCCGGATCGTCGCGGATGCCGGGATCTCGGCATCCGTCGTCATCGTGACGACGTTCGACCGCGACGACTACCTCTTCCAGGCGCTCGCGGCCGGCGCGAGCGGCTTCCTCCTGAAGAACGCCGGACCCGAAGACCTCATCGCCGCGGTGCGCGTCGCCGCCGCCGGCGACGCGCTCCTCGCGCCGGCCGTCACCAAACGGGTGATCGAACGCTTCACGGCGGCGCCGGAAGCGCGACCGTCGGCACCGGATGCCGCGCCCGATCCCACACCGCAGGGCGTCGTCGTCGATCTCACCGAACGCGAGGGGGATGTCCTGCGGCTCCTCGCCCAGGCGCTCAGCAACGCCGAGATCGCGCGGGAGCTCTACATCGGGGAGGCGACGGTGAAGACGCACGTCTCGAACCTGCTGCAGAAGCTCGGGGCCCGCGACCGGGTCGCCGCGGTCGTCTACGCCCACCGGCACGGCCTCGCCTGAGCACTCCCCCACGCGGATGGGTGCGGAAATCCCCCCTCCGGCGGAGGCGCGGGCGAAGCCGCGTTCGTACGGTGGAGGGACACCATCCGAGGAGGGTCCCATGCTCGAACTGACCGGTATCACCAAGAGTTACGGCGGCCGCCGCGTGCTCGACGATGTGGGCTTCCACGTCGCCGGGGGCCGCCTGACCGGCTTCGTCGGCGGCAACGGCGCCGGCAAGACGACCACGATGCGCATCGTGCTGGGTGTGCTCGCCCGCGACGGCGGTGAGGTGACCTTGAACGGTGCGCCCGTCACGGCGTCCGACCGCCGCCGCTTCGGCTACATGCCGGAGGAGCGGGGCCTGTACCCCAAGATGCGGGTGCTCGAGCACATCGTCTACCTCGCCCGCCTGCACGGGTTCTCGAAGGCGGATGCCACCACCCGCGCGACGGCGCTGCTCGAGGAGCTGGGACTCGGCGAACGCCTCGGTGACAACATCGAGACGCTGTCGCTCGGAAACCAGCAGCGTGCGCAGATCGCCGCCGCGCTCGTCCATGACCCGCAGGTGCTCATCCTCGACGAGCCGTTCTCCGGTCTCGACCCGCTGGCCGTCGACGTGGTCGCGGGGGTTCTCCAGTCGCGCGCCGCCGATGGCGCCGCCGTGCTCTTCTCCTCCCATCAGCTCGATGTCGTCGAGCGGCTCTGCGACGATCTCGTCATCATCGCCGGCGGCACCATCCGCGCGGTCGGCGACCGCGACTCCCTCCGCTCGCAGCACGCGCAACGCCGGTTCGAACTCGTCTCGACCGGTGACGCGGGCTGGCTCCGGGAGGAGGCCGGCGTCGAGGTCGTCGACTTCGACGGCGGCTACGCGCTCTTCGACGTCGATTCCGATGAGACGGCGCAGCGGGTGCTGCGCCGGGCCGTCGCCTCCGGCGACGTCGCCAGCTTCGCGCCCCGGCATCCCTCGCTCGCCCAGATCTTCAAGGAGGTCATCCAGTGAACACGTCCACCCCGTCCTTCGCCCAGAGTGTCTGGCTCGTCACCGAGCGGGAAGTCGGCTCGAAGCTCCGGAGCAAGCCCTTCCTCATCTCCACCGGGATCCTGTTCGCGCTCGCCCTCGTGGCGGTGCTCTGGGGCGGATTCTCCGCGCAGAGCGACTCGCGCATCCCGCTCGCCGTCACCCCCGACACCGCGTCCGTCGTCGCCGGGCTCGACCAGGCGGTCGACGTGACCGACGCGGCCGACGCCGACGCCGCACGCGAGCTCGTCCGCTCCGGCAAGGTCGACGCCGCGCTCGTCCCCGGGGGCAGCGGAGCGTTCGACTACACGATCGTCGGCGACACGAGCGTGCCGTCCGGCCTCATGCCACTGCTCAGCTCGAGCCCGCCCGTGGAGCTGCTGACCACCGACACCACCGATCCGTTCCTGCGCTACATCGTCGCGCTGGGGTTCGGGCTCATCTTCTTCATGGCGGCGCTGACCTTCGGCTCCACGATCTCCCAGTCGGTCGTCGAAGAGAAGCAGACGCGCGTCGTCGAGCTGCTCATCTCGGCGATCCCGACGCGGGCGCTGCTGGCCGGAAAGGTCATCGGCAACACCTTGCTCGCGATGGGTCAGATCGTCGGGCTCGCGGCGATCGCGATCGTGGGACTCACGGTCACCGGTCAGAGCGCGCTGCTGACCGGGCTCGGGGCTCCGCTCGTCTGGTTCGCCGTGTTCTTCCTGTTCGGATTCATCCTGCTCGCGTCGCTGTTCGCTGCCGCGGGGGCAATGGTGTCACGCCAGGAGGACATCGGATCGACGACCACCCCGCTGTCGTTCCTCGTCATGGCGCCGTACCTGCTGGTCGTGTTCTTCAACGACAACCAGCTCGTGCTGACGATCATGTCGTACGTGCCGTTCTCGGCTCCGGTCGGGATGCCGGTGCGCATCTTCCTCGGGGAGGCGCAGTGGTGGGAACCGATCCTCGCCCTCGTGATCCTCCTGGCGACGTGCGTCGCGGCGATCCTCGTCGGCGCGAAGATCTACGAGAACTCGATCCTGCGCATGGGCGCCCGCGTGAAGCTCTCGGAGGCCCTCGCCGGCTGATGAACTGATTCTCATCGGGCAGGGGTGCACGCCACGGGTAACGTGGCGTGCACCCCTGAGGAGTCTTCATGCCGACCCTGCGCGCAACCCTGGCGGCGTCGGTGATGGCCGCCGCCCTCGTCTTCGGCGGCGCGAGCGGAGCCGCGGCAGCCTTACCTGCCGTCGCCCCGACGCCGACGCCGACGCCGACGATCGATCCGGCCGCACCCGAACCTCCCGAGACGGATCACGGCCCGACGGACGAGCCGACGGTGGCGCCGTGGCCGGACGGCGCTCGCCTCAGCGACGCTCCCGTCTCGCCGTTCGGACGCCTCACGACCGTTCCGCCGCTCTGGAAGCTGCCGTTCGAGCTCAACATGTACTGGTCGTCGGGCGGGCCGCACGCCGACAGTGACGGCACGGCGCGCGGTGCTGTGGACTTCTCGCCGGGATCCAGCCCCAGCAGGCGGGTCGTGTCGATCGCGGCCGGCAGGGTGTACCAGCTCCTGTGCCCGAACGGGTGGTTTCTGGGAGTCGATCACGGCAACGGCTGGAAGTCGGAGTACTACCACTTGACCAACGCTCAGAGCGGCCTGATCGGCTCGTGGATCGCCGGAGGGACCTACCTCGGCGAGGCCGGCAACACGCTGCCCTGCGGCGGATCGTCGAACGGGCCGCACGTGCACCTGTCGATCCTCTACGGCACGGTCCCGCAGCCCGGGCCGGGCGTTCAGCGCCCGTACTACCCGATCAGCGGTATGCGGTTCGGGGGTTACACGGTCACCGCGGGCGCGGCGTCGTTCAGCGGCGTCTGGCGGAATTCATCGGGCGCCACGGTCATCACGAACTGGGGATGCTGCCTGTACTCCACGACGACGCCGTCGTCGCGCCGTCGCATCTGAGCGGCGCTCAGCCCTCGACGATGACGGACAGGACGTTGCCCGCGGGGTCGCGGAACCAGGCGATCTCCGGTCCGCTGAAGCGCGAGATGCCCCGTTCGTCGGTGCCGAAGTCGGGATCGCTGTAGATCTTCGTGACCACGCCTGCCTCGTTCAGCTCCGTGACGGCGCGATCGATGTCGGCGACCATGAGATTCAGCACGGTGAATCCGGCCGGTTCGTGATTCGGTTTCGGGTACGCGATGACGTGCCCGCCCCCGGGGAGTCGGATTTCCAGAATGCCCATCTCGCCGATCCGGGCATCGAGTCCGAGGACGTCGGCATAGAAGCGCTCCGCGGCGGCGATGTCGTCGACGGAGAACCCGGCGAACGCGCCCTCGACGTGGACCATGACGCCATCCGATCCCGGCCGCCCATGCGCCCGATCCGACCAGTATCCGCCCCTGGCACCCCTGCGTCGAGGGCCCTTCAGCGCTCGACGAGGATCCCGTCGGCATCCGCCCAGACGTGCCGGCCCGGCGTGAAGCGGACCCCCGCGATCACGACGGGCACGTCGACCTCCCCGACGCCGTCCTTCGCGCTCTTGCGCGGGTTCGATCCGAGCGCCTTGACACCGATCGGCAGCGTCGCGATCACCGCACGATCGCGGATCGCGCCGTGCACGATGATCCCGGCCCAGCCGTTGTCAGCGGCGGATGCCGCGATGAGGTCGCCCACCAGGGCGGATTCGAGCGATCCGCCCCCGTCGACGACGAGCACGGCGCCGCCGCCCGGCCGTGCCAACATCTGTTTCACGAGGGCGTTGTCCCGGTGGCAGCGCACCGTGCGGATCGGGCCGTCGAAGGCGATGCGGCCGCCCAGGTCGTGCAGCTGGAGGGCGAGCGAATCGAGCGCGTCGCCGCGCTCGTCGTAGAGATCGGCCGTCGCGGTCATGCGCCCACCCTAGAGGCCACGGATCCGGCATCCAGCCGGAATACACACTCGATGCATACAGTTGCATGGGTATGGGCCGACGGCGTCCCGACCGATCACCCCACGAGGAGACGCCATGAGCACAACCATCGACCACACCGCCCAGACCGACGCCCCCATCCTCGACGTCCTCGCCGAGCGCTGGAGCACCCGCGTGTTCGACCCCGAGACGCCGATCGACGAGGCCGCCCTCGCCAGCGCGCTCGAGGCCGCCCGCTGGGCGCCGTCCGCCAACAACACGCAGCCGTGGCGCTTCGTCGTCGCCCGCCGCGGCACCGACGCGCACGCCGCGATCGTCGCGGCCCTCATGGGCTTCAACCAGAGCTGGGCCGCCGACGCCGGCGCGCTCGTCGTCTTCGCCACGATGAGCTCGCTCGAGGGCAAGCCGCTCGTCTGGGCCGCGTACGACGCCGGACAAGCCGCCGCGCACTTCACGGTGCAGGCGCACGCTTCGGGTCTGCACACCCACCAGATGGGCGGCTTCGACCGCGAGGCGCTCGCCGCCGCGTTCGGATTCGGCGACGACCTTGCCGCCGTCACCGTCATGGCCGTCGGCGCGCTCGGCGACATCGACCGGGTCCCGGAGGCGCTGCGCGAGCGCGAACTGGCCCCGCGGACGCGTCGCCCCATCGACGAGTCGGTCATCGTCGACGCCTGACCCCGCACAGATCGCGCGCGATATCAACGGCATGACGCATGCCGGATTCGGGCGTAGCCTGCGCTGATGAGCGCATCGATCATCGGCATCGGCACGGCTGTTCCCGACACCCGCCTCGCGCAGAGCGAGGTCCGTGACCTGTTCGCCGGGCAGCCCGACCTCGACCGCGTGACGCGGCGGATCATCACCGCGGCGTTCGACCACTCGGCGATCGACACCCGCCATACGGTGCTGCCCGAGCTCGTCTCCGGCGGCTCGGCGTTCGTCGACGCCGAGACGCGTCGCATCGGGATGCCGGCGACCGGCGTCCGCAACGAGGTATACGTGCGGGAGGCCCCCGGGCTGTTCGCCGCCGCGGCCCGCGACGCCCTGCGCCGCGGGCGGGTGGGCGCCGAGGAGGTGACGCACGTCGTCACGGCGTCGTGCACGGGGTTCTTCGCTCCCGGGCCGGAGTTCCGGCTCGTCCGCGACCTCGGGCTGCGGTCGACCGTATCGCGCGAGCATCTCGGGTTCCTCGGATGCGCCGCCGCACTCCCGGCGCTGCGATCGGCGGCGCGCATCTGCGCCTCCGATCCGTCGGCGCTCGTCCTCGTCGTCTGCGCGGAGATCTGCACGATCCACCTCCGCTCCTCGGCCGACCCCGACCAGATCGTGTCGTCGGCGGTGTTCGCCGACGGTGCCGCGGCGGCGATCGTGACCGCCGCGCCGG
>JACEFY010000455.1 GCA_016807485.1 Stenotrophomonas maltophilia
ACTGAGGCCTGCTCAGGAACTTTAGGTGGTAATTCTTTCAGTTCACGTCCAAGATTAAAATAGAAGTAGGTTGGTTGACCGCGATACTGCTGCGCAGCCTTTTCCAGATATTCTTGTGCTCCATTTAAATCCTGAGCCGAGAGCTGCTGAATATATTGTTGGGTAGCTGCTGAACCATCAGCATTAATTGGATGCAACAAGACAAAAATAGGCTTGGACCAGACCTGGTTTTGGTCACTATAGGCATTGACTGCGGAGCCTGTAAATAATTTTGTGTAATTGCTTTTCATAAATTTAAAGGTGATTGCTTAAGCGGTCACCGAATTCAATAATAAAGCGACTCATAGCTAAACGCCAGTCGCGAATAGGCATATTCCACTTTTTAGACGCTGCATCAATTGCCAAGTAAATCACTTTACGTACAGAATCATCCGTTGGAAAGACTTTCCGCTTTTTGATCGCCTGGCGTATTACGCTGTTTAATGACTCGATCGCATTAGTGGTATAGATGGCTTTGCGTATCTCGGCTGGATAAGCAAAGAAGGTATTCAGATTCTCCCAGTGCGTACGCCAGCTTTTGCTGATCTGTGGGTACTTGTCATCCCATGTTTGGGCGAATTGATCCAAGGCCATCAAGGCTGCCTCTTCAGTAGGTGACTGATAAACGGCTTTTAAATCCTGAGTGACTGCCTTGTAATCTTTCCATGACACGTATTTCAAGCTGTTACGCAGCATATGGATAATGCACAGCTGGATATGGGTTTGCGGGTATACGCTGTTAATGGCATCGGGAAAGCCTTTTAGTCCATCCACACAGGCGATCAGAATATCCTGCAACCCTCGGTTTTTAAGCTCAGTCAGGACATTCAGCCAGAACTTTGCACCTTCATTCTCAGCCATCCACATGCCGAGCAGTTCTTTGTGTCCATCAAGATTAATGCCTAAGGCCAGGAATACAGCCTTGTTGATAACACTGCCATTATGACGGACTTTAACTACAATACAGTCCATATAGACGATGGGATAGAGTGCATCCAGCGGACGGTTTTGCCATTCAGCGACTTGCTCCTTAACAGCATCAGTCACTTTGGAAATAAGCGTTGGCGATACATCAGCATCGTACATTTCTTTGAAAGTAGCCACGATTTCACGGGTAGTCATGCCTTTAGCATATAGGGATAGAATTTGGCTATCCATTTGCGTGATACGAGTCTGATTCTTTTTAATTAGCTGTGGCTCAAATGTGCCATCACGATCTCGTGGTGTCGTGATCTCAACCTCACCATCATCGCTAAGTACAGTCTTACTAGAATAACCATTGCGGGCATTAGAACCGTGTTTACGAGCATTCTTTTCATGTCCGAGGTGTTCGGTAAGTTCGGCATTGAGAGCCGTTTCAACAGTGAGTTTAGTCAACAATCGGGTGAATTGATTGAGATCGTCTTCTGTTTTGATTCCTTTAGCAAATTCTGCTGCAAGGTCTTTTAGTTTTTGTTCGTTCATCATGTTGCCTGACTCCGTTGTGAATATGAACATAGCAAATTCAGGCAATTACACAATTTAATTTACAGTCTCCTGATCCTTGAAACTTTAAACAAATATTAAAATTAGCTTTCCTGGAAAGACTGTTCCAGTTCTTCTAATTCCATCATCAGTTCCAGCATCTGTTCTTCAGCAGTTTC
>JACEFY010000456.1 GCA_016807485.1 Stenotrophomonas maltophilia
TTCGCCTCGGGCTGGCGGTAGCCGTAGCCGCCATACCCGCCGCCGTACTGGCTGTAGTACGAGTCAGGGCCGCGCGTGGGCACCATCGTCATCACGACACCGGCGACCTTCGCGCCGACGGTCTGAAGCGCATCCACCGCGCCCGACAGCTGGTGACGGGTCGTGCGCCCCGTCGCGACGGCGAGGATCGCGCCGCTCGTCGACTTCGCAAGGATGGCGGCATCCGTCACCGGCAGGAGGGGCGGCGCGTCGCACAGGACGACGTCGAAATCGCGCTCGAGCACATCGATCAGCGTCTGCATCTGGTGCGACCCCAGCAGCTCGCTCGGGTTCGGCGGGATCTTGCCCGCCGGCAGCACGAACAGCGACCGCCCGCCCCAGGGAAGCATGACGTCGCCCACGCGCACCCGGCCGATGAGCACGTCCGTGAGACCCACGCCGCCTTCGATGCCGAGGTAGTCGGCCACCTTGGGCTTGCGGAGGTCGGTGTCGATGAGCGCCACGCGCTTGCCGGCATCCGCCAGCGCAATAGCCAGGTTGATCGTGGTCGTCGACTTGCCCTCGCTCGGGACCGCACTCGTGAGCACGAACGACGCGCGCCCGCCCATGTCGAGGAACTGCAGGTTCGTGCGGAGCGCGCGGAACGACTCGGCGCGCGGGCTGAGCGGGTCGGCGTGCACGATGAGCGGGCGCTCTTTCGCCTTCGTGTCGAACGCGATCGCACCGATCAGCGGGCTCTCGGTGACCTGGGCGACATCGCGCGGCGTGCGCACGCGGTTGTCGAGCACGCTGCGCAGCACCGCGAATCCGACACCGAGCGCAAGACCGACGAGCGCGCCGAGCGCGAGGTTCAGCGGGACGTTCGGGCTCGACGGCTTGAGCGGCGGCAGCGCGTCGCTCACCCGCGTGAGGCGCACCGGGCTCGCACCCTCCGACACGGTCGGCTCGATCTCGGGCACCACGCTCGACAGGCTGGCCGCCACCGCGTTGGCGATCTCCGCGGCGCGCACGGGGTCGGCATCCGACACCGCGACCGTGATGAGCGTCGTGTTGAGCGCCGCCGACGCCGACACCTGCATGGCCAGCTCATCAGCCGTCATGTCGAGATCCATCGCTGCGATCACGGGGTTCAAGACGATCGGCGTCTGCACGAGGCCGACGTAGGTGTTGATGCGCGTCTGCGCGAAGCTCGAGCCCTGCTGCAGCTCGGCGACCGAGCCGCTGCCCTGCGTCGAGACGGCGATGGTGCTCGATGCCTCGTATTGAGGGGTGCGGCTGAGCGAGAACGCCGCCGCCACACCGATGCCGACAAGAGTGGCGACGATGATGATCAGCCAGTTCTTGCGGAGGACGCGGATGTAATCGCTCAATTCCATGGTGGGACCAGTGTGCCACAGGGCATCGCGCGCCCCGGGGGCGCTCGCCCCCCACGCGAATCACCACAGCACCACCGAATCACCAGCCCATTCGCGTCGACCGGGTGGTGATTCGGCGGCGAGGGGGTGATTCGCGGGAGGGGGGAGGGGATGCGGCTAGGGCGAGACGGCGCGGAGGACGCGCTCGACCTCGGCCAGCGCGGGTACCAGCTGCTGCGCAGACAGCTGGTACACCTCCCATTCGCGGCGGTACGGGTCGATGACGTCGTCGTCGGCGGGGTCGTCCGGCGGCGGCACGATG
>JACEFY010000457.1 GCA_016807485.1 Stenotrophomonas maltophilia
CGCCCATCGGACCGATGAGCACGATCGCGCCGGTCATCCGAGCGTGTCGTCGCTGCCGGATGCCGTGTGGAGCGTATCGGGGATCGCCGCGAGGTAGCCCTCGAGGTTGCGTCGGGTTTCGGCGACCGCATCACCGCCGAACTTCTCCAGCACCGACTCGGCGAGGACGATCGCGACCATCGCCTCGGCCACGACCCCCGCAGCCGGCACGGCGCACACATCGGAACGCTGGTGGTGGGCCGTCGCGGTCTCACCGGTGGCGACGTCGATCGTGCGCAGCGAATGCGGCACCGTCGCGATCGGCTTCATCCCGGCGCGCACGCGCAGCACCGTTCCGGTCGACATGCCGCCCTCGGTGCCGCCGGCCTTGTCGCTCGAGCGGGTGATGCCCCCAGATGCCGCGAACAGCTCGTCGTGCGCTGCCGAGCCGCGGCGACGCGTCGTCTCGAAGCCGTCGCCGACTTCGACGCCCTTGATCGCCTGGATCGACATCAGCGCCTGCGCGAGCTTGCCGTCGAGGCGCCGGTCCCACTGGACGTGCGAGCCGAGTCCCGGCGGCACGCCGTAGGCGAGCACCTCGACGATGCCGCCGAGGGTGTCGCCGTCCTTCTTCGCGGCATCCACTTCGGCGACCATCGCCGCCGAAGTCGCGGCGTCGAAGCAGCGCAGCGGATCGGCGTCGAGCCGGTCCACGTCGTCCGGCGCCGGCACGGGCGCGCCCTCCGGGACCTGCACGGGACCGATCGACAGCGTGTGCGACACGAGGCGGATGCCGAGTTCGCCGAGGAACGCCCGGGCGATCGCCCCGAGGGCGACGCGCGCCGCGGTCTCGCGGGCGCTCGCGCGCTCGAGGATGGGCCGCGCCTCGTCGAACCCGTACTTCTGCATGCCGACGAGGTCGGCGTGCCCCGGGCGGGGGCGGGTGAGCGCCGCGCCGCGACCGCGGGACTTCTCCGTGAGCTCGACGGGTTCCGCGCTCATCACCTCGGTCCACTTGGGCCACTCGGTATTGCCGATGCGGAGGGCGATGGGGCTGCCGATCGAGAAGCCGTGGAGCACGCCGGTCGAGAGGGTCAGTTCATCCTCTTCGAACTTCATCCGCGAGCCGCGACCGTAGCCGAGCTTGCGGCGCGCGAGATCGGCCTGGATGGCGGCGCGCGAGATCGGGACGCCGGACGGCAGACCCTCCATGAAGGCGACGAGTTCGGGGCCGTGCGATTCGCCGGCCGTGAGCACGCGGAGCATCCGTCTAGTCTCCCATGAGCGCGCGGTGCATGACGGCCACGACCGACGGCTCGTCGGGCAGTGCGGCGTCGGCGTCGCCGGTCGCGAAGATCCGGATCTGAAGCACCGCCTGGTGGAGCAGCATGCCGAGCCCGCTGACGGCGGTGCCGCCGGCGTGCTGCCACGCGGCCGCCAGCACGGTGGGCCAGTGCCCGTAGACGACGTCGTAGAGGATGCCGCCTCCCGCCGCGACGGCGCCGGCGACGTCCTGCGGCAGCGCGGCACCGCCCGGCAGTGTCGAGATCGTGAGCGGCATCGGGCGGTGCTCCTCGATCTCCAGCGGCGCGATGCCGATGCCGATACCGAGCCGCTCGGCGAGCACCCGCAGCGGCTCGGCGGCGTCGGGGCGACGAGCCAGCACCTCGACGCTCTCGACGCCGAG
>JACEFY010000458.1 GCA_016807485.1 Stenotrophomonas maltophilia
TGCCGCCTCGGCGTCGCGCACAAGTGCCCAGCCGCTGGCTTCGGCTTCGAGGCATCCGACCTTGCCGCACCGGCACGGTGCGTCGGAGTCGCGCACGCGCACGTGTCCGATGTCGCCCGCCGCGCCGTTGGCGCCGCGATGGATACGGCCCCGCGAGAGGAGGCCCGCACCGATTCCCGTGCCGATCTTGCAGAAGATGAGGTCGACGGCTTCGTCCTCACGCCGAGCGCGCTCGCTCAGCGCCAGGAGATTGACGTCGTTGTCGACCCACACCGGAGCGGCGAACCGCTGCTCGAACCTCCGGCGCACATCGAATCCGTTCCACCCGGGCATGATCGGCGGCGCCACGGGGCGGCCGGAATCGAAGTCGACGGGCCCGGGCACGCCGACCGCGACCGCCCAGACGTCGACGTCGTCCTGGCGTGCGAGGAGCTCGTCGATCATGGCGAGGGCGGCGTCGAGGGTCTCTGCCGGACCGCTCGCGATGTCCCACGGGCGGTGCGTGTCGTCGATGATGTCGCCGTCGAGGGCGGCGATGCCGACGCGGATGTGGGTGGCTCCGAGGGCGCAGATCACCAGACGCCCGCGCTCGGCGCGGAAGCGCAACGTGCGTGGGGCCCGACCCCCCGATGAGGGGCCGAAGTCACCGTCGGCCAGGAAGCCCATCTCGATCGCCTGATCGATGCGCTGCGCGACCACGCCGCGGCCGAGGCCGGTGAGGCGGCCGATCTCGGGGCGCGTGGTCGCCTCGCGGGTGCGAACGAGGTTGACGATGCGCAACAGGCTCGTCACTTCATCGGTCTGAGCGCCGAACCGCAGTGTGGACTCCTTGGCCATGGGTCGATTGTCACACAACATGCGTCGCACAGTGACAGATTGGACGCACGAATACCGCCGTAATCGGTCATACTTAGGCGCAAGCTGCACGAAAGTAGTGCCGACTCAACGAGGAGTGACGCAGATGGTCTACGGAGTGGGAGTCATCGGCGCGGGTCCGGGGGTGGCCGCCCTCCACGTGCCGACCCTGCAGCGTCTCGCCGCGCAGTTCCGCATCGTGCACGTGGCGGACGCCGGCAGCGGCCGCTCGGCAGAGCTCGCGGCGCGCCTCGGAGCCGCATCCTCCGCCGGCGTCGACGGGCTCCTGGCCGACGACCGCGTCGAGGTGGTCGCCGTGTGCTCACCGCCCGAGCAGCACGCGGCGCACGTGCTCGCGGCAGTCGCTGCCGGTGCGAGGGCCGTCATGTGCGAAAAGCCCCTCGCGACGACGATCGACGACGCCGAGCGGGTGATCGACGCCTGCCGGGCCGCCGGGACGGTCTTGCTCGTCGGCACCAATCATCTCTACGACGACGCGTGGGGGCGCACCAAACACCATCTGCTCGCGGCGGGAGCGGCGGTGCGCACGGTGTCGCTCACCATGTCGCTCGCACCGAACGGCCGGTATCACACCGCCGTCACCGATGACCCCCCATTGCTTCCGCACCGCGGCGGGGCTCCCGATCTCACCGATCCGCGCGTGGCGGCGGCGGTCGTGCGTCAGCTCGTCGTCGGGCTCGCCGTGCACGATCTGCCGCTCCTGCGCGATCTCGCCCCCGCACCCGTCGAGGTGGTCTACGCCCGCCCCCTCGCGCCGATGACTCCCACTCCGTAGACCATCTGC
>JACEFY010000459.1 GCA_016807485.1 Stenotrophomonas maltophilia
CGGTCTCGGCATCGGCGGACTCGACGACGAGGGACGCGGGGTGGCCGACCGACTCGGCCTCGGCCGCGACGACGACGAAGTGGGGCCGACGACATGAGGATGCAGCTGATCCTCGGCGAGGCCTTCACGGGACTCCGCCGCAACGCGTCCATGGTGATCTCGGTCGTCCTGGTCACCTTCGTCTCGCTCACCTTCGTCGGCGCCGCGATGCTGATGCAGATGCAGATCGGCAAGATGCAGGACTATTGGGCCGAACGCGCGCAGGTCGCGGTGTTCATGTGCCGCGCCGATTCGACCGTCACCAACTGCGTGGACGGCGCCGCGACCCAGGAGCAGCTCGACGCCGTCGCCGCCCAGCTCGACAGCCCGGCGCTGAGCGGCGTGGTGCGCGACGTCCGCTTCGAGTCGTCGGACGAGGCGTATGAGAACCTCCTCGCCCTCTACGGCAAGGAGTACGCCGAGTACGTGACCCCCGAGCAGCTCGGCGAGACCTACTGGGTCAACCTCGTCGACCCGAGTCAGTCCGACGTCATCACCGAGGCGTTCAACGGCACGCCCGGGGTCGACAACGTCCGCAACCAGCTGCAGTACCTCGAGCCCCTGTTCTCCGCCTTGACGGTCGCGACCTACATCGCCGTCGGCATCGCCGCGCTCATGCTCGTCGCCGCCGTCCTGCTCATCTCCACGACCATCCGCCTGTCGGCCTTCGCACGCCGCAAGGAGCTCGGGATCATGCGATTGGTGGGTGCGTCGAACAGATTCATCCAGACGCCGTTCATCCTCGAGGGCGTCTTCGCCGCGTTCATCGGGTCGCTCCTGGCCGGCGGGGCGATCGTCGCGGGCGTCCACTTCGGGGTCAACGGTTATCTGCGCGACCGCATCGACTTCATCACGAACTGGGTCGACATGTCGGACGCGGCCGTGGTGATCCCGGTGCTCATCCTCATCGGGTTGGTGCTCGCGGCGCTCTCGGCGGGCTTCGCCATCCGACGCTGGCTGCGCACCTGATCTGCGGGTCCGGGTAGACTCGAAGGCTGGCATCCGGATCGAGAGGGGGAGGACATGCCCAAGGAACGCGGAGAGAAGGTCGTCGCGACCAACCGCCGTGCGCGCCACGAGTACGCCATCGAGAAGACGTACGAGGCGGGACTCGTCCTCACCGGCACCGAAGTGAAGTCGCTGCGCGAAGGGCGCGCGAACCTCAGCGACGGCTATGCCTACATCGACGGCGGCGAAGCCTACCTCGATGCCGTGCACATCCCGGAGTACGCGCAGGGGCACTGGACGAACCATTCGTCCAAGCGCACCCGCAAGCTCCTCCTGCACAAGGCGGAGATCGTGAAGCTGTCGCACGCGGTCGCCGCCGGGGGCTACACGCTCATCCCGCTGAAGCTGTACTTCTCGGACGGGCGGGCCAAGGTCGAGATCGCGGTCGCGAAGGGCATGCGCGAGTATGAGAAGCGCCAGACGATCCGCGAGCGCGAGGACAAGCGCGAAGCGGAGCGGGCGATGCGCAGCAAGAACCGCCTCGGCGACTGACGCTCAGCTCGCCGCGAAGCGGGCCTCGACCGCCGCGGTGATGACGATCTCGTCGGGGTGGAAGTCGATCGCGGGCGCTCCCGCGGCATCCATCGCCATCGCCGCCTTGGC
>JACEFY010000460.1 GCA_016807485.1 Stenotrophomonas maltophilia
GGCATCCCGACATCCCCGACGGTCGTCGTCGCCCGGTCGTCGCGGTGCTCGACACCGGCGCCGGCGTCCACGCGTGGCTGCCCGACGACATCGTCGACCGCCGCGTCACCGTCGACGGGCGCGTCATCGGGCTCGACGACGACGCGAATCCGGAGATCTACCCCGATCTGTACGGGCCGCTGGACGGGCAGCTCGACGACGTCGCCGGTCACGGGACGTTCATCGCGGGGATCATCCGTCAGGCAGCGCCGGCGGCCGAGATCCTGGCGGTGCGTGTCGCCGATGCGCACGGCATCGTGGAGGAGTCGAACCTGCTCGCGGTGCTCGACGACCTCTCGGTGCTCGCGTACCGCGCGCGGCGCGGCGAAGACGGCGGCCGCTGGATCGACGTGCTCAACCTCTCGCTCGGGTACTACCACGAGACCCCGCTCGACGGTCTGTACACCCGCGACCTCTACGACATCCTCGCGGTGTTCCGCGGACTCGGCACGACCGTGGTCGTCTCCGCGGGCAACGACGCGATCGACCGGCCGACCTTCCCGGCGTCGCTCTGGCCGTGGCCGGGCGCCGACAACGGCATCGTCGATGACGGCGGAGCCCCGCATCTCAGCGTCGGCGCGCTGAACCCCGACCGACGGACGACGGCGCTCTTCTCCAACGTCGGGCCCTGGGTGCGCACCTACGCCACCGGTGCTGCCGTCGTCAGCACGATCCCCGATTTCTATGGAGGGGTCCAGGCGTCGGCCCGCGACGACGAGTACGACCGGGCGCGGCTGACGATCGGCCCGGAGGACTTCCGCGGCGGCTTCGCCCTCTGGAGCGGGACGTCGTTCGCGGCGCCGCTCGTCGCGGGGCGTATCGCCGCGGCACTCGGCGACGACGGCTGGCTTCCCGCCGAGCCGGGCGCCCCGGGCATCGACGCGTCGCAGACCGCCGTGACGTCGGTGCTCGCCGACGGAGATCGGTAGTCGCGCCGCGCTGATTCGCGCGGCATGCTGTGGGGATGACGTCCCCCGGCGACCGTGACTATGCCCGCGGCCTCGAGCTGACGGCGCAGCGGCGCTTCGCCGAAGCGACCGTCGTGCTCGATGCGGCGGAGGCCGGGACAGACGACCCCGATCTGCGCGCCCGCATCGTGGGCACCCGGGCCTACATCCTCACGCAGACCGGGCACTCCGACGAGGGCGAGCGGCAGTGCCGCGCGGCCCTTGCCGACGACCGCATCGGCGCGCACACGCGCGGGGTGCTGGCCGGCCAGCTCGGCAGCGTGCTCGTCAACCAGGGGCGCCTGGACGAAGGGCTCGACTGGCTGGGCCGCGCGATCGAGACGATCCCCGACGACCCCCTCGCTGTCGCGAACCTCCGGGTCAACCGCAGTCTCGTCCACATGCAGCGCCGCGACCTCGCGCAGAGCGCCGCCGACCTCGAGGCGACGCTCCCGGTCTTCGCCGCGCACGGCTCGCCCTCCGACCTCGCCGAAGCCCGGCACAACCTCGGCTATGTCGCGCTGCTGGAGGGCGACCTCGTCCGGGCGATGGGGGAGATGGCGGCGGCCCGCCCCGTGCTGGCCGCGCTGTCGTCGGCCAACGCCGCGATCTGCGACGCCGACCGGGCCGAGGTGCTGCGCGATGCGGGGCTCGTCGCCGAGG
>JACEFY010000461.1 GCA_016807485.1 Stenotrophomonas maltophilia
GCGGCGGCCTCGTCATCGTCCGCGACGAAGCCTGTGAGGTCGACGGCCTTGCCGTTCGTGTCGACGACGGTCACCTTGCCGAGCGCGATCGCGAGCGCCTTGTTGCGGGCGACTTCGCCGACCATCGCCGGCAGCTGGTTGCCCTGCTGCAGCGCGTCGACGAACTCCTGCGGAGCCATCCCGTACTGCGCGGCCGACTGGATGAGGTACTGCGTGAGCTCCTCCTGCGAGACCTGCACCTCGTGCGCCTCGGCCAGCTTGTCGAGGATCATCTGGGTGCGGAACTGCTTCTGCGACGCCTCGGTGACCTCGGCGCGGTGCTCGTCGTCCTCGAGGCGGCCTTCGCCCTCGAGGTGCTGGTGCACCTCGTCTTCGACGAGCTGAGTGGGAACGGGGATGTCGACCTTCTCGATGAGCGTCTCGACCAGCTTGTCGCGCGCGGCCGCACCCTGGGTGAAGACCGACTGCTCCGCCACGCGCGCCACGAGGCTCTCCCGGAGCTCCGCGATCGTGTCAAACTCGCTCGCCATCTGCGCGAAGTCGTCGTCGGCCTCGGGAAGCTCGCGCTCCTTGACGGCGGTCACCGAGACGGAGACCTCGGCCTCTTCGCCGGCGTGGTCGCCGCCGACGAGCGTGGAGCGGAAGGTGGTGTCCTCACCGGCGGTGAGTGAGTCGATCGCCTCGTCGATGCCCTCGAGCAGTTCGCCGGAGCCGACCTCGTACGAGACACCCTCGGCGCGGTCGATCTCCGCGCCGTCGATCGTGGCGACGAGGTTCAGTTCGACGAAGTCGCCGGTCGCCGCGGGGCGGTCGACCGTGATGAGCGTGCCGAAACGGCCGCGCAGGCGGTCGAGCTCGGCATCGACAGCGGCGTCGTCGGTCTCGACCGCGTCGATCTCGACCGTGATGTCCGAGAGCTCGGGCAGCTCGAACTCGGGGCGGACGTCGACCTCGACCTCGACCTCGAGGTCGCCCGAGAAGTCCTTCTCGTTCGGCCACACGGTGACCTCGGCGGCCGGACGGCCGACCACGCGCACCTCGGTGGCGGCAACGGCCTCGCGGTAGAACCCGTCGAGTCCTTCGCTGACCGCGTGCTCGATGACCGCGGTGCGGCCGACACGCTGGTCGATGATCGGCGCAGGCACCTTGCCCTTGCGGAAGCCCGGAATCTGGATGTCCTGGGCGATGTGCTCGTAGGCGTGCGCGATGGCGGGCTTGAGCTCGTCCGGCGTGACCGTGATGTGGAGCTTCACCCGCGTGGGGCTGAGCGTCTCGACGGTGCTGGTGACCATACCTGTTCGTTCTCCTTGTGTCCCGGTCGCGCAGGAGCGCATCCGTGTGGGTCTGGGGTTCGTGGGGCCGAAGTCGGGGCGACAGGATTTGAACCTGCGGCCTCCCGCTCCCAAAGCGGGCGCTCTACCAAGCTGAGCTACGCCCCGGGCGCGCACGTTGCCGTGCGCCGAAAACGGCCGGTGGTCAGTCTAGCCGACGCGACCTTGTAGACTCTTCGGGATGCCGCGGTTCGCCCTCGGCACACCCGCTCACGCGGGGCTGTAGCTTAGTGGTAAAGCCTTAGTCTTCCAAACTAATGATGCGGGTTCGATTCCCGTCAGCCCCTCCACCTTTCGTCCGGCCTGCACCG
>JACEFY010000048.1 GCA_016807485.1 Stenotrophomonas maltophilia
CGCCGCCGACGTCGACGAACGGCACGGCGGTGCCGGGCGTGAACTCGCGCTGGATCAGCCCGATGAGGTCGGGGGCGAGCAGCATGAAGAAGTCCCGGTTGGGGACGTACTCGCCGAACGGCACCGGATGCCGCTTGTCGTAGGTGCTGACGGGATTCTCGGCGCCCGCCTGCCACAGCAGCGACGAATTGAAGTACTCGTCGCCGCGCTGCGTGATCGCGCCGATGAGGAGCGGAGCGTCGAGCCGCGACGACAGCGCGTCGAGGGTTTCTGCGACGGAGGCGTTCGTGGTGGGGTCGGCATCCACTCCCCCCTCGGGCCACAGGAGGGCGTCGATGTCCTGATCCTCGAGCGGACGGGTCGCGGCCAGCTGCGCCCGGAACACATCGTAGGCCTCGCGTTCGTCGAAATACCCGGCCGGGCCGTTGCCCTGGACCGCGCCGACGCGGAGCGTGCCGGCATCCGCCGTGGGGAACTGCGGCAGGCCGACGAAGAGCGCGGCGATCACCGCGGTGGGCACGTACGTCGACGCGCGGCGGAATCGCCCGAGTCGCACGGCCTCGATGGCGGCCGCGCAGAACGCGACGATGAGGAACGACAGACCGCTCATGCCGGTCCACGAGGAGACCTCGGCCAGCGGTGAGCTCGCCTGCGTCACGGCGACCCGCGCCCATGGGAACCCGCCGTAGGGGAAGGTGCCGAGCAGCTCCTCGCGGGCCACCCACAGCGCGGCCACGAGCGCGGGGAGCGCGACGAGGCGGCCGGCCGCACCGGGGGCGAGTCGCGGCAGCCACCGGTACGCGAGTGCGATCGGCACCGCCGCTGCGGCCGTCAGCGCAGCTTCGAGCACCGACAGCGCGATCCACGGGACCGGTCCGAGATAGCGCGCGGTGAACGAGAGATTCACGAAGAAGAGCGCTGCCCCGAAGAGGAACCCGACGAGGACGGCCCCCCCGACCCGGCGACCGATGAGCCCGACGAGCGCGAGGGGCACGGCGAGGAAGACGACGGGCCACCAAGCCAGCGCCGGGAACGCGAGTGTGAGGATGAGCCCTCCGGCGACGGCGGCCAGGGAGGCGGACCACAGCGGCAGCAGCGGTCGTGGGCGATCGGGCACGATACGAGCCTAATCGGCCCGCGGCGCGTGGAGGCTCAGACGGAGGCGTAGGCGACGATGCCGCGCCGCACCGCGTCGAGCGCCTTGCGCGCCGTGGTCGCGACGGGCGGATCGGCGACGATCGAGAGCTGATCGAGGAGGTCGATCGTCTGCTTCGTCCAGCGCACGAAATCGCCGGCGGCGAGGTCGGCCTCCTCCAGCACCCGGTCGAGCGACCCGCCCCGGGCCCACGCGTGCATCGCCGCGGCCAGCCCGGTGGCGACCGGGTTCGACGCCGGGAGGTGGTGGTCCTGCTCGAGATCGTCGAGGCGTGCCCAGAGCTCCTGGGTCGCGTCGAGGGCCGCGCGGAACGGACCGCGCGGGAGACCGCGCTCACCCGGACCGGTCTCGTCGCGCCGCGGCTCGTAGACGAGCGCGCAGGCCAGCGCCGCCATCCCGGCGGGATCGAGCTCGGTCCAGATCCCGGTGCGGAGCGACTCGGCGACCAGGAGGTCGCGCTCGCCGTAGATCCGCTTCATCGTCGCGCCGGCGGCGGTGAGGGTCGTCACGCCGGCGGCGTCGACCGACACGTAGTCGAGCGCGGTGAGCACGTCGACGACCCGGTCGAAGATGCGCGCGACGGTGCCGGTGCGCGTGTCGATCTGCTGTCGTCGCTTGTCGGTCTCCCGCCGCAGCTTCCAGAAGCGCTCGGCCCACCGGGCGTGCTTCTCCCGGTCGGGGCACGAGTGGCACGGATGCCGCTGCAGCCGGCGCCGGAGCGAATCGAGCTGCTCCTGCCGCTGTCGGCGGATCGCGGGCGGCGCCGAACGGTCGCCCTTGCGCTCCAGGTCGGTGAGCTCCCGCCGCATCCGCGCGTACTCGGGGTAGTCGCCCCGGTCGCAGGCCATCGCCTTCTCGTACCCGGCGAGCGATTCCTCGGCCTCCTTCACCTGCCGCGCCAGGCCGACGACGGCGCGGTCGGCCTGGAACTGCGCGAACGACGACTCGAGGATCTCGCGGGCACGCGGCCGACCGAACTGGTCGATGAGGTTGACGGCCATGTTGTAGGTCGGCCGGAAGCTGGAGTTCAGCGGGTAGGTGCGGCGCGAGGCGAGCGCGGCGACCGCTTGCGGGTCGAGCGCCTCGGTCCACTGGATCACCGCGTGGCCCTCGACGTCGATGCCGCGCCGCCCGGCCCGCCCCGTCAACTGGGTGTACTCCCCCGAGGTGATCGCGACGCGCGCTTCGCCGTTGAACTTCTCGAGCTTCTCGAGCACGACGGTGCGCGCGGGCATGTTGATGCCGAGCGCCAGAGTCTCGGTCGCGAAGACCGCCTTGACCAGCTTGCGCTGGAAGAGCTCCTCGACGACCTCCTTGAAGGCGGGGAGCATGCCGGCGTGGTGCGCGGCGACACCGCGCTCGAGGTTCTCCCGCCACTCCCAATATCCGAGGACGGCGAGGTCCTCGTCCTGCAGTGTGCGCAGGCGCTCGTCGACGATCTGGCGGATCTCGTCGCGCTCCTCGCGACTGGTCAGCCGCACGTTCGCGCGACGGAGCTGCTGGACGGCGGCGTCGCAGCCGACACGGCTGAAGATGAAGAAGATCGCCGGCAGCAGATTGGCGCGGGCGAGCAGCGTCACGACGTCGGGACGGTCGATGCGCTCGATGCGCTGGGCATTCGCCGAGCGGAGGTGGCGTGTGCCGCCTTTCTGCGGGCGCCGCGCTCCGCCGCCGTACCCGCCGGCGGAGCGGAACTCCTGCGCGCGGCGATTGTTGTCGAAGTTCGCACCCTTCGGCGATCGGAGTCGCACGAGCTCCTGGTTGACCGCCGCGGTGGCCACTCCCGCGCGGTCGTCGAAGAGCGGCAAGAGGTCGCCGCGGACGAGCACGTGCTGCTCGAGCGGCACCGGACGGATCTCGGAGACGATCACCTCGTTGTCGCCGCGGACGGTGTCGAGCCAGTCGCCGAACTCCTCCGCGTTGGACACGGTCGCCGACAGCGACACGAGCCGCACGTGCGGCGGCAGGTGGATGATGACCTCTTCCCACACCGCGCCGCGGAACCGGTCGGCGAGATAGTGGACCTCGTCCATCACCACGAAGCGGAGGCCCTGGAGCGCCGGGGAGTCGGCGTAGAGCATGTTGCGGAGCACTTCGGTGGTCATCACGACGACGCGGGCGTTGCCGTTGATGTTCGTGTCGCCGGTGAGCAGTCCCACCTCGGATTCGCCGTACACGGCCTGCAGCTCACGGAACTTCTGATTGGACAGCGCCTTCATGGGTGTCGTATAGAAGGCCTTGTCCCCGGGCCGGAGCATCGCGAGGTGGATCGCGAACTCTCCGACGATCGTCTTGCCCGCACCGGTGGGGGCGGCCACCAGCACACTCCGATCGTCTTCGAGGGCGTGGCATCCGGCGATCTGGAACGGGTCGAGCTCGAACCGCTGAGCCTCCGCGAACGCCGTCGTCAGGGGGTGGGCGCGCGCCGACTCGGCACGCGCGAAGCGGGCCGCCGGGTCGCTCACGACAGGCTCGCGAGCTCGGCCGCCGTGCGCTTCGCCTTCCGGCGATCGAAGAGCATCGACAGGCCGGCGGCTGCGAAGAAGAGGACGATGAGGATGCCGGCGAGCATGAGCATGCTGACGATGTCGGCCGCGGGCGTCGCGAGCCCCGAGAACACGACGGTGACGAGCACCGCGACGCGCCAGCCCTTGAGGATGGCCTTCCCGCTCATGACGCCAGCGAGATTCAGAGCCACGAGGAAGACGGGGAGCACGAACGAGATGCCGACGACGATCACGAGCTTGAAGACGAAGTCGTAGTAGTACTTCGCCTCGTAGAGGTTGGCGGCGCCCTCCGCGGAGAAGGTCGCCATGATCTCGACGATGTGGGGCATGACCCACCAGCCCGTGAAGCAGCCCGCGAAGAAGAGCGGGACGGCGGCCGAGACGAAGCCGACCGTGTAGCGGATCTCCTTGCGGGTGAGCCCGGGCATGAGGAACGCCCAGACCTGCCAGAGCCACACGGGCGCCGAGAGGATGATGCCGACGACGAAAGCGATGCGCAGGCGCATGTCGAACGGCCCGGTGATGGTCGAGTACATCAGTCGGACGATGGCGTCGGGATCTTCCCCGCGCTGCTCCGCCACGATGCGGATCGGCTCGGTCATCGCCCAGATGATCCAGTCGGTCAGGAAGAACGCGACCACCATCGCGACGACGAGGGCGATCGCGCCGATCACGAAACGACGGCGCAGTTCGACGAGGTGACCGCCGAGGGACATCCGCTTGTCGTTGCGCGGGATGTCGCTGCGGCCGTCGTCCGCCGTGCGCGGCTGTTCGGCCGTGGCCACGAGCCGCTAGGGCTTGGATTCGGGCGGCGTGCCCGTGCTCACGGGCGGGACGACCGGTGGCGTCGTCTCGGCGGCGATCGTCGGCGCGGTGCCGGCGACCGGGGTGTCCGCGGGGGCGTCGTCGTCCTTCATGGCCTTGATCTCGCCCTTGAAGATGCGCGCAGACTGACCCATGCTCTTCGCGAGCGCCGGGAGCTTGGCCGCCCCGAACAGCAGCAGGATGACGATCAGCAGGATCCACAGGTGCGGACCGGCGAACAGGTTGCCCATGGCATCCTCATTTCTTGGACGGTGCGATCGGGAACGTGAGACCACTCTACCCGGCGTGTCTATGAGACGGCTCAGCGGTACTGCGCGAGCCCCGCTTCGGCCCACGCGGCCGCCGACTGCCGGGCCGATTCCGGCGCGACGATCTCGAACTCGCCGCCCCCCCGGGTCGCGGCGCGCTTCAGGCTGCGCGCGTCGCCCACCCGCACGCGGGCCGTCGTCAGGTCGCCGTCGACGCGGGTCGTCTCGAGGGTGACGTAGTCGGCGAGCAGTGTCTGCGCCGACGTGCGATAGCGGACGTCCACGGCCACGTCTCCGTCGCCGGGTTCGAAGAGGTCGGGCACGGTTTCGCCCGCGTGGGTGATCGCCGTGTCGGTGAGGTGGACGCCCGAGACCCGGTCGAGGTGGAACGTCCGCATCGCCTGGCGCAGATGGCACCATCCCTGCAGATACCACTGGCCGCCGGCGATGTGCACCTTCACGGGGTCGACGGTGCGGGTGGTCGCCGGCGCATCCGGCGCCTTGTACGTGAAGGAGAGCGCGACACCGGCGCGCAGCGCGGCGTCGACGGCGAGGCGCACGTCGTCGACGGCGTCGGGCGCCACGATCAGCTCTGCCGGGGTGCTGGAGGCGCCGCGCGCGAGTTTCGCGAGGAGTCCCTGCACGATGCCGCTCTCGCCGACCCCGGGGAGGGTGGCCGCGAGCTGGAGCCCCGCCAGGAGCGCGGCGGCCTCCCGAGCGGTGAGCCGCGGGGTGCGCTCGAGCCCGACGGAGTTGGTGATGACGATGAGATCGCGCTCGTCGAGGAGGTCCCAGTCGATGTCGAAGAGGTCGTTCGCCATCTGCCAGAAGCCCCCTTCGCCGGGGAGGCCGATGACGGTGAGCTTCTCGACCATGCCCCGCATCTGCTCGGGTGAGACCTCGAACGCATCGGCGGCTTCGACGAGCGACACCTCGCCCTTGCCGATGAGGTAGGGGACGAGCTGGAGGATGAGGGCGGCCCGGTCGGTCGCCAGCAACGGACGCGTCGTCATGCTGCCGCCCCTCCCTCGGCGTGCAGCGCGAGGGCGCGCTCGAGTCGTGCGATGACGGCTTCACGCAGCGCCGCGGGTTCCACCACCCGGACTTCCGGCCCGTACGAGGCGAGTTCGTCCGCGAAGACGTGCAGGTCGACGTACGGCACGCGGATGCCCTGCTCCGCCTCCTGCGCCCGCCGGCTGAGGCGCAACGCCGCCTCGGTACCCGGGTCGACCTCGAGGAGCGCGCGCTGACGCGCGGCGAGATCGGTCAGCCCCGCCAGGGCCCGCTCCCCCGCATGCTCCCGGAGGGTCAGGTCGAAGGGGGTGCGGGTGATGCGGACCTCCGACACGATCCGGGCGAGGAGGAACGTGCGCGGCTGCCCGTGGTCGAGATCGATGCCGTAGACGTGCCAGCGGGCCTCGTACTCGACGAGGGCGAGCGGCTGGATGCGGCGGGCGGTGGCGGCATCCTCCCCTGCCTTCAGGTAGGCGAACTCGACGACGCGTCCCTGCTCGATCGCCCGCTGCAGGGGTGAGAACGACGGGTCACGCAGATTGATGCGCGGTGAGTAGCCGATGATGGGCGCGTCGACGTCGATCCCGAGCGCGCGGATCTTGCGGAGCCCGGCCCGCGCGTCGGCCGACATCGAGCTCTCGCTCCAGACGCCGCCCGCGAGGTTCAGCACGGCGATCTCGGCGGGGGTGAAGGCGATGTCGACGGGCAGTTCGTACTCCGCCGTCGGGACCCGGTAGCGGGCGTCGCGGAGATCATCGGGGTCGGCGTAGTCGCCGATCGTCTCGATGGGGATGCCGAGTCCGCGCAGGTTCTCCTTGTCGCGCTCGAACATCTTCTCGAGAGCGTCCTTGGACGCGCCGGTCTCGTTCTGCTCGCGATAGCCGGCGACCGACGACAGGATGGTGTCTTTCGTGAGCCCCTGCTCGGTGGCCATGAGGGCGACGACGAGGTTCACCAGCCGCTCCTCGGGAGCGGTGCGCGTCGATTCTTTGGCCACCCGACCATCCTAGGCGGCGCGGGTGGAGCAGGCTCGCGAGGCGGGACCGCGCGTCAGGGGGTCGCAGCCGGAGGGTCGATCCCGAGGATGTCGATGACGAACACGAGGGTCGAGCCCGCGGGAATCGCACCCGAGGCCTGGTCGCCGTAGCCGAGGTCGGGCGGGATCACCGCGAGGATCTGAGACCCCACGGTCTTGCCTTCGAGAGCCTGGGCGAACCCGTCGACGACCCCGTCCAGCGTCACCGCGGTGGAGGCACCCTTCTCCCACGTCGAGTCGAACACCTCGCGGGAGGCCCAGGTGACCCCGGTGTACTGGATGCGGATCGAGTCGTCGGCGGTGACGGCCGGGCCGTCGCCCTTCTTCAGCACCTCGACGGCGAGATCGGTCGGCGGGGCCGACTCCGGGACGATGATGCCGGGGGTGCCGTCGGGCGCGAGGACGACCGAGGGCATGCCCGGACGGTCGTTGTACTGCGGCACACCGTTCGCCGCGGCGAGGTAGACCTTCTGCAGGTCGAGCACGACCACGGCGGAGGCGCCTTCGTCGAGGCCGAGGTTCGAGGCGGCGCCCTCGGAGAGATCGGATGCGGCGATCGCGCCGACGATGCGCGAACCCTCGGTGGCGCACATCATCATCTTCGCGAAGCCGTCGTAATCGGTCTTCCACTTCGACAGCGGCATGACCTGCGTGCCGGAGCTCAGGATCGGCTCGCCGGTGGCGCCATTCGCGATGGCCACGCTGAACACGACGTCCTGCAGGTCGGAGGTGACCGCCGTCCCGTCGCCGACCGTCTCGTCGGTGAAGACGGTGTGGTCGACGTAGACGGGCGAGTTCACCTGCACGGCCGGCGCTCCCGGGTCCCCCGAGACGTCGAGCAGATCGAGGACCGACGAGTCGCCCGCGGGGCGTTCGCACGACGCCTGCGGCGCCGCGGCGGCGCAGCCGACGAGGGTCAGAGCGGTCAAGCCGACGACGGCCAGGGCGGCAGGGATCCGGAGCACCGGATCAGTCTACGACGTCACCGGCGGCGTCTCCGGCCGCCGCGATCCGCGCCCCGTCGACCGCCCGGCGGGCATCACGCAGACGCTTGCGCAGGTTCTTGTCGGTGATCTGCCGGTCGCCGACCGCGCCCGGAGTCCACGCCTCGACGTCGACGTCGGAGTATGTCGGCTTCTTCAACGCGCGCTTGCGCACATCGGGCGGAACCGCAC
The DNA here is from genome assembly GCA_016807485.1 of Stenotrophomonas maltophilia. Taxonomy (GTDB): domain Bacteria; phylum Actinomycetota; class Actinomycetes; order Actinomycetales; family Microbacteriaceae; genus Microbacterium. The sequence continues at coordinate 7,962 of JACEFY010000048.1, forward strand.
CGAGTGCGAGCCGCCGCGCGGTGAGGAGGAACCCGGTGTGACCGATCATCCGATGGTCGGGGCGCACGGCGAGGCCCTCGACGTGCCACCCGCGGATCATGGTCTCGGTGGCTTCGGGCTCGGTGAACAGACCGGTCCCCCGGAGGTACTCTGCGACGCGACTGAGCTGCGTCGCCGTTGCGATGTAGCAGAGCACGACCCCGCCGGGCGTGAGGGCATCGGCGACGACGTCGATGCACTCCCAGGGCGCGAGCATGTCGAGCACGACCCGGTCGACCGAGCCGGGCTCGACCTCGTGCGGCAGCGCCTCGGCGAGGTCGCCGACCGCAATCCGCCAGGTGTCGGGCTCGTGCCCGAGGAAGGTCTCGACGTTCGCCTGTGCCACTTCGGCGAATTCGGCGCGGCGCTCGAAGGAGATGAGGCGCCCGTCGGCGCCGATCGCGCGGAGCAGCCAGAGCGAGAGCGCGCCCGATCCGACGCCGGCTTCCACGACGGTGGCCCCCGGGAAGATGTCGGCGGACGCGAGGATCTGGGCGGCATCCTTCGGGTAGACGATGGCGGCCCCCCGCGGCATCGACATCACGAAGTCGCGGAGCAGCGGCCGCAGGGCGAGGTACTCGTGGCCACCGCTGTTGGTGTGCACCGAGCCGTCGGGCTGGCCGACGAGCGCCTCGTGCTTGAGGACGCCGTGATGGGTGTGCAGCTCGCCGCCCTCGCGGAGCGTGATCGTGTTGAGCCGCCCTTTCGGGCCGGTGAGCTGGACGCGGTCGCCCCAGCGGAAGGGGCCACTGGGGCGCAGATCGGTGTTCATGGGCGACCTCCGTCGCGGTCGGTTCTCGCGTGGGCATGGAAATCGGCGATGTCCTGAGGAGTGCGGCCCTCGAGGGTGGGCCAGACGGTCGCCCCCGTGCCGACGAGCGACACCATGAGCGGAACCCCGATGGTCGGGATGCCGGCGGCGACCGCCGATCCCACCCCCGTCGGCGAATCCTCGATCGCCACGACGTCGGCCGGGTCCACCCCGAGGGCGGCACACGCCTGCAGGTACGGATCGGGATACGGCTTCGGGCGGGTCGCGTCGTCGCCGGAGACGATGACGTCGAACGAGTCGGGGGCGAGGCGCGACACGACGAGCTCGGCCATCGACCGGAGCGACATCGTGACCAGTGCCGTGCGGACGCCGTCGGCGCGCAGGGCGCCCAGCAGCTCCGCGGCACCGGGGCGCAGCGGATTGCCCTTCTCCTCCAGCTGGGCCACCACCTGCGCGGTGAGGTGCTGGACGATCTCCCCCACGCTCATGCGGACGCCCGCCCCCTGCAGGATGGCGCCGGAGGACTCGAGCCCCTTCCCGACGAGCGTCAGCGCCTGCTCGTGGGTCCACGTGCCGCCGAAGCTCTCGACGAGCGCGGTCTCCGCGGTCATCCAGTAGACCTCGGTGTCCACCAGCGTCCCGTCCATGTCCCAGAGCACGGCGGCCGGCAGCGAAGAGGTCATCAGGACATGCTATCGAGGGTGCCCGCGTGCCCCGACCTCGTCGCGAGCACTCGGCGTATCGTGGGGGGATCGATTCGCGCAGCGTGAGGAGCACGGTGGACAGACTGGGGCAGCGGGTTCTCGTGATCGCCTTCGACGGCTGGAACGACGCGGGTGAGGCCGCGTCGTCGGCCGTCGCCCGGCTGCGCGAGGGATCGGAGTACACGCCGGTCCTCTCGGTCGACCCGGAGCTCTACTTCGACTTCCAGTACACGCGGCCGCAGATCGCCCTCGAGGCCGACGGCTCCCGCACCCTCACCTGGCCGGATGCGACGCTGTGGCGCCCGACCGGCGACGCGGACGGGACGCGCCTCTGGATCCTCTCCGGCGCCGAGCCCGCCCGGGCCTGGCAGGCCTTCGCGACCGAGCTCATCGACGCCGCCCTCGCCGAGGACATCACCGGGATCGTCGCGCTCGGATCGATGATGTCGGACGTCCCGCACACCCGGCCGATCTCGATCTTCTCGGGCAGTGAGAACGAAGAGCTGCGGACGGCGCTGCACCTGGAGCGCCCCACCTACGAGGGCCCGGTGGGCATCATCAGCGTCCTCACCCTCGCGGCGGAGCAGGCCGGCATCCCGTCGGCGGCGCTCTGGGCCTCGATCCCGCACTACGTGGCGGGGCACAGTCCGTCGCCTAAGGCGACGCTCGCCCTCC
>JACEFY010000462.1 GCA_016807485.1 Stenotrophomonas maltophilia
ACCCGCGGGCGTCACGACGATCTCGCAGACCTCGCCCGCGGCGGTTCCGGCGGGGTCAGACCACTCCCACGTGAAGGCCAGCCGACCCGCGTCACGGTCGACCTCGGTGTAGACGCCCGCGACGACGAGCCCGGCGGCATCCGCGGACATCCGATAGGCGCCACCCACGCGGGCGTCGACCGCGATGAGTACGTCGTCCCACTGCGCCCACCACCACGCGCGGAGGCCGTAGCTCGTCGTGAGTGCGGTCCAGATCCGCCGCGGCGGCGCCCCGATCTCGACCTGCAGTTCGATGTCGGGCATCCCGTCCTCTTCCCGCCCCGCACGCCCCGCCGTCGGCGAAGACACCGATACGGTGGCGACATGAGCTCTCACCCTACCGAGCGGTGGCGCGGCGTCGTGGCGGCTCTGCTCAACGACGACCTGCGCACCGTCCTCGCCGAGATCGCGCCCGCGGCTCCCCTCACCCCGGCGCGGCGGGAGCGCGCGATCGATCGCCTCATCCTCGCGGGCGTCCTGCGCCGCGACCGCGCCGACGTCGCGATCGACACCGCGGCTCTCCGGGCACTCCTCGCGGCACCCGTCCGCCCCACCGGCCCGGAGCGGTTCCTCGACGCCGACGGCCGGATCGATCGCTACCCCGCGGGCGCCGGCGATCGTCGCACACTTCTGGAATGGATCGCAGAGCGCGCCTTCCCGATCGACGAGACACTGTCGGAAGGGCAGGTGAACGAGCGGCTCGCCCCGTTCGCGCCGGGCGGTGACGTGGCCGTGCTCCGCCGCTACCTCGTCGACCACGAACTCCTCGAGCGCACGCCGTCCGGCTCGGAGTATGCCCCGGTCGCGAAGCCGTAGTCAGCGCAGCGGCGTCCAGCCCGGCGGGAGCGGGCCGTCGGTCTCCGCTCGCTCGCGGTCGGCCGCCGCCGACCAACCCTGCGCCGAGGCGACGGTGTCGAAGCCGCCGCGCGCGAGACGCATACCGACGTCGTCGTGATGCGCGCGGGGTGCTCCTCCGCGGCGGGTCGATGCCCGAGCGCTCCACGCTTCGTCGGCGAACCCGCCGCCGCGGAAGACGCGGTACTCGCCGTAGCGCGCAGGATCGAGGAGGTCCCAGCACCACTCCCACGTGTTGCCGAGCGTGTCGAAGAGGCCGTTCAGATTGGGCAGCTTGCCGCCGACGTCCTGTGGGTGCGTGACGCCGTCGGCGGCCGTCCAGGCGATCTCGCGGAGCGGTCCGTAGTGCGCGCCGGTCGACCCCGCGCGGCACGAGTACTCCCACTCCGCCTCGGTCGGCAGCCGGTAGCCGTCGGCATCCACGTGCCAGGTCACCTCTTCGCCCTCGAAGGTGTAGGCCGGATCGAGACCCTCCCATTCGGATGCCGCGTTGCACAGCCGCACCGCCCGCAGCCAGCTGATGTCGACCGCGGGCCGCCGCGGATGCGTCGACGGCTCCCCCAGGAGCTCGGCGACCTGCTCCTGGGTCACCGCGAACACCCCGATCTCGAACGGTGCGAGTCCGACCGTCCGCCGGAGCTTCCGTCGGGCGTCGTGGAGGGTGACCTCTCCGGCATCCAGGCGTGTCATCTCGATCTCGACCACGCGAGGAACTCTGACACAGATGCGAGAGCCGCGGCGCGA
>JACEFY010000463.1 GCA_016807485.1 Stenotrophomonas maltophilia
GCGAGCCGCATAGTTCTGTGCGAGCCGCATAGCTGCGCGCGCACACAGCCTGTCGGCTCGCGCCGAAGGTGTCGGCTCGGCGGGTTCTCCACAGGGTGGTGGCTGCGGGAGTTGTCCACGGATGCGGGTGGGGGCGCCGCGAAGGGTGTGTGCGGCACGGCAAGGTGGCGGGATGCTGCTGCCGGAAGCTCGTGCTCTCATCCGCTCGCGCGATGATCTCGTTCGATCGGGGGTGTCCGCGCGCGCGCTTGCGGGCGCTGTGGAAGCGGGCGTGCTTCGACGCGTCGGGCGCGGGTGGTACGCCGACGAGGCCGCGTGGCGGGCGGCCTATGCGGAGGGCCGTCACCTGATCCGGATCGTTGCGGCCGCCGAGCGGCGTCCCCCGGCATCGACTTTCGTCTTCTCGCACTGCTCGGCCGCCGTCCTGTGGGGGCTGCCGCTCTTTCGCGCCGAGCCGCGCCGCGTCCATTCCAGCGGCATCCACGCGAACGGGCACGTCGCCGCCGGCGATCCGCTCGTCGCGCGGCATGAGGTGGCCGTCCCCGAAGTCGACGTCGTCGAGATCGACGGCATCCCGTGCACATCGCTGGCGCGGACGGTCGCCGACACCATCCGCGCCGCCTCCGAGGACACCTCCATCGCGCTGGCGGATGCCGCCCTCCGGCTGGTGGGCTGGAACGCGGCCGACCGCCGCTATGACACGTTGGCCGCGGAGGATCTCCGCTCGGCCGTTTGCGCGCGTCTCCCGCGCGGAGGGCGCGGCGTGGTGCATGCCCGTGAGATCCTCGCGTTCGCCGACGGGCGCGCGCACCTGCCGGGGGAGAGCGTGAGCCGGTGGTATCTGTCGCTGCTCGGGTTCGCACCGCCCCGGCTCCAGGTGGCGATCGCCGGGCCGACGGGGCGCGACTTCTTCGTCGACTTCGGACTCGATGACGTCGATGCCTGGGGCGAGTTCGACGGCCTGGGCAAATACTCCGACCCGGTCATGCTCGCCGGCCGCACTCCCGCCGAAGCCGTGCTCGACGAGAAGCGCCGCGAAGACTGGATCCGCGGCACCACCGGTCGCCGCTTCGCCCGGTGGGAGCTCGCGCATCTGCGCTCGCCCGCCGCCCTCGCCTCCCGGCTGCGCTCCTTCCACATCGCCCCGCGCCGGTAACCCCTCCGCCGAGCCGACACTCTCTGTGCGAGCCGCATAGCTGCGCGCGCACGTAGCCTGTCGGCTCGCGCGGAATGCGGGGGTCAGGTGCGGAGGATCTTCTCCAGAGGTCTGCCCTTGGCGATCTCGTCGACGAGCTTGTCGAGATAGCGGATCTGCTGCATCAGCGGATCTTCGATCTCCTGCACCCGCACGCCGCAGATCACGCCGGTGATGAGGGCCGCGTTCGGATGGAGATGCGCCGCCGCGAAGAAGTCGCGGAACGTCGTTCCGGATGCGACATGGGCATCGATCTCCGGCTGCGTGAAGCCGGTCAGCCAGCGGGTGACCGCGTCGACGTCGTCCTTCGCGCGTCCCTTGCGCTCGACCTTCTGGATGTAGAGCGGATAGACACTGGCGAAGGGCATGGCGAAGACGCGTTCCATGCCGGCCAGGGTATCGCGCGGTCAGTAGGCTCGGCAGGTGACCACGGATGACGC
>JACEFY010000464.1 GCA_016807485.1 Stenotrophomonas maltophilia
GCCGTTGCCGACCGAGACGGTCGAGAAGCCGGCGGCCTCGAGCACATCGGCGAGCAGGTGGCGCACGTCGGCGTCGTCTTCGATGATGACGGCGGTCTTGACCGGGGTCTCACTCATGACTTCCTCCCCACGCGTCTCATCCGCGCCATGTTATCGGATCACGTCGCGCGTGAGTTCGAGCGCCGCGGCGGGCCACCAGACGCCTGCGGCAGGGCCGCCGTTGCACGGCCCGTCGCTCTCGCCCGGCGGCTTGATCCACAGGTTGGTGTCGACGACGTCGTCGCCGATGCTGCCGCTCACCGGACCGACGAGGCGGCCGGGCGGGTTGCACCACTCGCCGTTCGACCCGGCGCCGTTGCGGGAGGTGTCGATGATGGCGTGCGTTGCGACACCCGTGGCAGCTGCCACCTCGTGGGCGTAGGCGATCTCGTCGGTGGTCCCGTTGAAGTTCGAGACGTTGAGGGAGAAGCCGCGCACCTTGTCGAGGCCGACCTGCTGCAGGAGGCGGGCGGTCTCGGCGGCCGGATGCCAGTTGGAGTGGCCACCGTCGAGATAGATCCAGGTGCGCGGGAGCTGCAGGAGGTCGATCACTCGCTGCAGGGTCGGCACGCGCTCGGCGAGGTTGCCGCACTCGGTCGCGAGGGCGAGGCTGTCGGGCTCGAGGATGACGGCCGTCGCCGTGCCGGCCGTGCCGATCGCGGTGGCGATCTCGTCGGTCCACTTCTCGTAGTCGGCCTCGTCGAGCCCGCCCGCGGAGTGGTTGCCGCAGTCGCGCTCGGGCAGACCGTAGATGACGAGCGCGAGCGATGCCGACTGCTCGCGCGCTTCGGCGGCGAGCTCGGTGATGCGGGCGCCGACCTTGCCGATCGGATCGCGCTCGGGCGTCAGCCAGTACGCGGTCGGCTGCGCGGCGAGGTAGTCGGCCGATGCCCGATCGGCTTCGCTCCCGCGGGTCGCGGCACGCGCGGCGGACGACTCGGCGGGCGCCAGGAACACCGACCCGTCATGCGGGGCGCTCGACTCACTGCCGATCACGGCCACCGCGACGGCGACACCGATCGCCGCCACGACGACAGCGCTCAACGCGACCCACAGTCGTTTCTTCACCGTTCGACTCTACGGGCGCCCCATGCCGAGATACGTCCATCCCTCCGCGCGCCACGCGGCCGGATCGAGTCCGTTACGTCCGTCGACGATCACACGACCCCCGGTCAACGACGACGCGTGCGCCGGGCTGAGCTGGCGACGGTACTCGTCCCACTCGGTGACGAGGACGATGGCGTCGGCGTCGCGGATGGCGTCATCCCGCTCGGCGATGTAGGTCAGCTGCGGGTGCACACGCCGGGCGTTCTCGATGGCTTCGGGGTCGGTCACGACGACCCGGGCTCCGAGGCCGAAGAGGCGGACGGCGGTGTCGAGGGCGGGCGAATCGCGGATGTCGTCGCTGTGCGGCTTGAACGCGGCGCCGAGGACGGCGATCTTCTTGCCGAAGACCGACCCGCCCAGCCCTGCGACGACGAGCTGCACGGCGCGCTCGCGGCGGCGGAGGTTGATCTCGTCCACCTCACGGAGGAACGCCACCGACTCGCCGGGGCCGAGCGCCGCGGCCCGCGCGGAGAAGGCGCGGATGT
>JACEFY010000465.1 GCA_016807485.1 Stenotrophomonas maltophilia
CCGTCGCGACCGAAGACGACGACTGGGACTTCTGATCGTTCCGCTCTGTCTGGCCGGTGGCTGCGAAGCCGCCGGCCAGCGGTGTGTCCGGCCGGCTCAGTCGTAGCCGAGCACCACGCAGACGGCGGTGTCGGTCGACGGCTCCGGGGTGCGCGGGGGTTGCGGTTCGTTCACGGTCCCACGCTAGAGGTGTTGCTCGCGGCGGGTCGGTGCGGCTCGCCGGGACAAATCCACGGCATCACTCCCGGCGCTGCGGGCCCCGGACTCCTAGACTCTGTTGCGTGGCAGACAATCCCGCATCCGTCGATGCTCCTCGCTTCAGCCCGGTCATCGCGCTGCTCGCGGTGTCGGCCATGTGGGAGGGCCAGCTGTCGGTCGTGCTGAAAGACCTCGGCATCTCGACACGGAAGTTCGCGCTCCTCGGGCACATCTACGCCGAACCCGGGATCTCGTTCTCCGAGCTCGCGCGCCGCTCGCACATCACGGTGCAGTCCGCCCACACCGCGGTGCGCGCCCTCGTCGACGATGGACTCGTCGAAGACGCGACCTCGCATGCAGGTGCGGCCAGCGACCTCAACGTCACGGCGCACGGCGTCGAGGTGCTCCGCTCGGCGAAGACGCGGCTCGCGCAACTGGACGGCGCGCTGTCGGAGCGCCTGCCGAAGGTTGCGAAGTCGCTCGACGGCATCCGTGCGGGGATCGTCTGACCTTCATATAGACTGAAGGCATGTTCCGCACACCCCACGCCCTCTTCCGCGCGCTCGCGATCGCCGAGGCGGTGTCGTGGACGCTCCTGATCACGGGGCTCATCCTGCGCGCTACCCTCGGGTGGAGCCTGGCCGTCACGATCGGCGGCGGCATCCACGGGTTCGTCTTCCTGTCGTACGCGGCGACGGCGATCCTCGTCGCGCTCAACAACCGCTGGCGGCTCGCGCCGGCCATCCTCGCCCTGGTCGCGGCGATCGTGCCCTACGCGACCATTCCGGTGGAACTGTGGCTGCAGCGGCGCGGACTGCTCGCCGGCGACTGGCTGACGCTCGACCCGCCCGCAGACGCGCGCTGGTACGACGGGCTCTTGACCTGGTTCCTGCGCCGCCCCTGGGTGCTTGCGGTCCTGATCGCCGCCGCCGTCGTGGCGCTCTTCGTCGTGTTGCTGCTGATCGGCCCGCCCGGCGGCAAGTGAGCGGCGGCGCGTTCAGCGCCGCGTCGAGACCGTGACGGTGAACTTCGCGTCACGCGCGACCTGGCGCGTCGAACCCACGACCCGCTCGAGCACCGGGCGGAACCCCAGTGGCGAGTTCCACACCGCCCAGAGCTCGCCGCCGGCGCGGAGCACCCGTGCGGCGTCGGCGAAGAGCCGGGGGGCCGCCTGATCGGTCACCGCGCCGCCGGAATGGAACGGCGGATTGAGCGCGATGAACGAGGCGCTCGCGTCGGCGCGCTGCTGCAGGGCGTCGTCGCGCACGACCGCCATCCGGTCGGACACGCCGTTGGCCGCCGCCGTCGCGCGGGCCGAGGCGACGGCGATCGCCGACTGGTCGCTCGCGTAGACCGCGGCATCCGGATGCCGCACCGCGAGCGACGCGGCGATGATGCCCGTGCCGCACGCCAGGTCGATCC
>JACEFY010000466.1 GCA_016807485.1 Stenotrophomonas maltophilia
CCGAGGTCTTCTCGGCGGCCTCGCCCACGACGCCGGCGGGCCACTCCTCGACGCTGCCGTAGGTCCAGACATCCTCGGCGTTCGCCGACAGGTAGTCGGTGAAGTTGCCGGTCGTGCCCGACTTGTCCGAGCGGTGCACGGGGTTGATCGCGGTGGCCGGCAGGTCGACGCCGTCGTTGGTCGCAGCGATCGCGGGGTCGTTCCACGTCGTGATGGTGCCCGCGAAGATGCCGGCGATGGTCGCGGCATCCAGGTCGAGGCTGTCGACGCCGGGGACGTTGAAGATGATCGCGATGGGCGAGATGTACGCCGGGATCTCGACGATGGCCGAGTCGGCGGCGCACGCGCCGAAGCCGCCCGCGGCGATCTCGTCGGCCTTGAACGCGCGGTCGGAGCCGGCGAAGTTCACGGCGCCGGCGAGGAACGACTCGCGGCCCGTGCCGGAGCCGGCCGGGTCGTACTCGACGACCGCGTCGGGGTTCGCCGAGGCGAAGGCGGCGGTCCACGCCTGGATGGCGACCTGCTGCGACGAGGCGCCCTGACCGACGAGGTTGCCGGAGAGGGCGGCGGCCTGCGACTCGCTCGGCGCGGTGGTGCCACCGGTCTCGTTGGCGGCGCAAGCGGTGAGCGTGAGGGCCGCGACGGCGGCGACGGCGCCCAGCTGGGCGAGGCGTGTGAGCTTCACGTGTGTGTGTCCTTCGGGATTGTCATGTGCGGTGCCCTGGTGCAGGGCCCGCGATGACGGTAGAGCGCGACTCTTACGAGAGTGCGCTGTCCCGGTGAACGCGAGGTGAACGAGCGTGGGGGATCAGGCGGTGGGGATCAGGGCTTCGGCTCGTGCGTCTCGATCGACACGATCCCCGAGCCCGGGTTCGTCGCCGACAGGTGCACGACCGAGAACGCGGCCGGCTCGAGCGCCGACGCGCTGCCGAGGTAGGAGCCGCGGAGGGTGCCTGTGGCGAGGGCGAGCTCGTTCAGGATGCCGGGGATCACCGGGCCGTGGCTGCACAGCACCGCGGGCTTTCGCGAGCGCACGCGCTTGCCGACGATCGACCGCACGTCGGAGGTGCCGTCCTCCCAGGCATCCTGACCGAGCAGGTGGGTCGCGGAGACCTGCTTTCCGAGGGCCGCCGAGAGCGGGGCGACCGTCGTGAGGCAGCGCACCGCGTCGCTGGAGACGATGCGCCGCACGCCGAAGGCGCGGAGCGGTCCGACGACGGCCGCCGCCTGCTTGACGCCGCGGGAGGTCAGGGTGCGTGCGGCATCCTCGCCCGTCCACTCGTCTCGCGGCGTCGCCTTCGCGTGCCGCAGCACGACGATCGGGAAGGTCGCGAGCACGCCGTCGTCGACGAAGGCGAGGAACTGCTCGAGGATCTCGACGTCTACCGGGTACGACAGGTATCCGAGGGCCCGCCGGGGCGACACCCACTCGAGGGCCGCGATCTCCTTGTTCGGGACGAACGCCGACGCGCGCACGGCGCTGTCGGTCGCTTCCGCCGCCCAGTAGTGGACGATCTTCTGCCGCTTGTTGGGCATGCGGTAGCGGGAGACGCCCACGGGAAAGCCGAGGGCGACCCGGATGCCGGTCTCCTCG
>JACEFY010000467.1 GCA_016807485.1 Stenotrophomonas maltophilia
CGTCCGGCATCGGGCTGAGGTGCTTTTCCACGTCGATCGGCTTCCGGCGCCCGGCGCCCTTGCCCGCGGGCTTCCCGCCGACGTAGAGCCAGCCGAGGAGCGCCTCGTCCTTGCCGAGCCCGTGCGCCTTCGCCACCGGCTTCGACCGCGTGTACGAGCCGGTGCGCCACAGCACACCCCATCCCGCCTCGTCCAGCAGCAGACTGAGCATGTGGGCCACGCCCGATGCGACGGCCTCCTGCTCCCAGCGCGGCACTTTGCCGCTCTTGCGGTAGCTGGCGACGACGGCGATGAGCAGCGGCGCGCGCAGCGGCTTCGTGGAGGGCTTCTTCTCGCCCTCCGCCTTGGCGATGGCCGCTCCGAGCCGCGCCCGGTCGTCGCCGCGCAGCTCGATGAGCCGCCACGGCTCGAGGGATGAGTGATCGGCCACCCGCCCCGCCGCGGCGATGAGCGCGCGGAGCTCGTCGTGGTCGGGCGCCTCCTCGGTCACCTTCGACCACGAGCGGCGCGCGAGGGCGGCCTCGCGTGCCGTGCTCACGACTCGGGGGTGAACGACAGCGACAGCGAGTTCATGCAGTAGCGGTCACCGGTCGGCGTGCCGAAGCCGTCGGGGAAGACGTGTCCCAGGTGCGAGCCGCAGTTCGCGCAGCGCACCTCGGTGCGCTGCATGCCGTGCGAGGTGTCGTCGATGAGCTCGACCGCTTCCGGGCGCACCGACTCGTAGAAGCTCGGCCACCCGCAGTGCGAGTCGAACTTCGTGCCGCTCTGGAAGAGCTCGGCGCCGCACGCGGCGCAGGCGTAGAGGCCGGCACGGCTCTCGTCGAGCAGTTCGCCCGTCCATGCGCGCTCCGTGCCGGCCTGTCGCAGCACGGCGTACTGGTCGGGTGACAGCTCGGCGCGCCACTGTTCGTCGGTCTTGTCCACGCGGTAGGTCATGAAGACTCCTTACTCCTCTCCTATTCAACCCGAATCTGCGGCCGCTGTTCCCCGAGAATGGGGGAGTGGATGATCCCAACACCGTCGCCGAGCGCTTCGGCCGGTTCGCGCGCGACGAGGCGCCGGGCAGGTCCGAGCTCTACGCGCAGTGGGAGTCGGGCGTCGCGGCCGATCCCGAGGTGCAGGCGGTGCTCGCCCGCATCCCGGCGCGGCACCGCCAGCCCCCGCTGGTCTTCGCTGTGACGCGACTGCTCGGCTCCGGCGAGCCGGTGTTCGCCGTCTGGCGCGACTGGCTCCTCTCCCACGCCGATTCGGTGGTCGCCGAGTGCTCCCGTCGCTCGCTGCAGACCAACGAGCCGCTCCGGTGCGCCGCGCTCCTGCCGGCGCTCAGCCGCATCCCCGGTCCGATCGCTCTGCTCGAGGTCGGTGCGAGCGCGGGGCTGTGCCTGTACCCCGACCGGTACTCCTACCGGTACCGCGGTGCGTCCCGCACCCGCAGCCTCGACCCGGCATCCGGCCCGTCGTCGGTCGTGCTGGAATGCGAGGTCCGCGGCGAACGGATGCCGGAGGTCGCCCTGCCCGAGATCGTCTGGCGCGCCGGGATCGATCTCCAGCCGCTCGATCCGCGGTCGGCGGAGACGGAGGCGTGGCTGTC
>JACEFY010000468.1 GCA_016807485.1 Stenotrophomonas maltophilia
TCGGTCACCGCGATGCGGACGCTGCCCGACGCCACCGGGACGCCCGTCGTGTTGCTCGCGTGGAGCGCCACGGTGAGCGGCTGGCCGTCGGTGAGGACTCCGTCGCCCGTGGGGGCCGCGGTGAACGTGACCGCGGCCGATGAGACCGGCGCCTCGACCGCGACGGCCACCGCACCGGGAGCAAGGCCCAGCACGAGCGCTGCGAGCACCGCCAGGCCGGCCCGGAGGGTGTGCGGGCGGCGCGCGGGCGTGGATGCAGGCGAGGTCACGGTCATGGGATTGGACTCCTGTGCGATCCCCGACCGCACGATCAGGTGCGATTCTAGGGTGAGCGCCCTGTGCGCGGACCGTGACGGAGCCGCGCCGACGACGATTGGACCACGCGTGGACGTCACTGCCGACCCTGAGCTGACTGCAGCCCTGCGCGCCGATCTCCGCGACGCCGACTACACGGCCGAGGCCGTGCGCGGCGCGTGGGGAGCCGTCGCCGACGACGCGATCGGCCGTGGCCTGCACGGACCGGCGCTGGTCGCGCTCGGCGCGCGGACCGATGCCCTCGCCGTGCTCGCACGCCTTCTCTTCCTCGGCGGCGCGGTCCCCCGCGCGGACGCGGACGCCGCACTGCCGCGCCTCGGCGCCCGCGGGCTGGCGGCGCTCGGATTGGCGTCCGTCGACGACGACACGGTGGTGGCCGCCGCGCTCGTGCGGCCGCAGGAGTTCGCGGACGCGGCCGGATCGGGCCTGTGGTGGGTCGCCAGCGATCTCGACGAGGGCGCGCTGGGCGGCGCACTGCCCGTCGGACACGTGCTCGGCGTGGGCGGCGCCTCGATGACCCTCGCCGGTCTCCAGCTGCCGGGCCGAGCCGGGCGAGTGCTCGACATCGGCACGGGATGCGGCATCCAGACCCTCCGCGCGCTGCGCTACGCCGACCACGTCGTCGCAACGGACGTCTCCGAACGCGCCCTGCAGTTCACCCGCCTCAACGCGCTGCTGGCCGGTGTCGGAGACGCCGTGGAGGTGCGCCGCGGAAGCCTCTTCGAGCCGGTCGCCGGCGAGCGCTTCGACCGCGTCGTGTCGAACCCGCCGTTCGTCATCACCCCGCGGGTCGCCGGCGTCCCCGCCTACGAATACCGCGACGGCGGGATGGCCGGTGACGACCTCGTCGCGGCCGTCGTCCGCGGCGTCGGCGACGTGCTCGCCCCCGGCGGCGTCGCGCAGCTGCTGGGCAACTGGGAGTACCGCGACGGGGCCGACGGACTCGACCGCGTGCGCGCGTGGGTCGCCGCCTCGTCGGAGCCGCTCGAGGCCTGGATCATCGAGCGCGAACAGCTCGACCCGCTCGCATACGCCGAGCTGTGGGTGCGTGACGGGGGGACGATGCCCGGATCGCCGGAGTACGCCCGGCTGATCGAAGCCTGGCTCGCCGACTTCGCGGCCCGCGGCGTGACGGCCATCGGGTTCGGCTACCTGCTGCTGCGCCGGCCGGCATCCGGCGTCCCCGCGCTCGCCCGCTACGAGCGGGCGTCGCAGCCCGTCGGCGCGGCACTCGGCGAGCACCTGCTGTCGGCGCTGGAGGCGTGGGACCGCG
>JACEFY010000469.1 GCA_016807485.1 Stenotrophomonas maltophilia
GGCCCGCCGCGAGGAGCAGCTGCACACCGAGGCCGACGAACCAGCTCGGCACGGTGTTCGCGATCGTCTCCTCGTAGTCCGGGCCGGTGTAGATGCCGTCGCGGTAGTAGTCCGGATCGCACTCGTCCCAGCCGGACTGCTCGCTCATCGGGATCTGAGCCGACCGCACGCTGTATTTCAGCCAGCCGAACATGTCGACGGGATAGCCCGACGCGTCGAAGCGGGTGGGGACGGCGTCGGCGAGGATGACGAACGGGTTGGCCGCCAGCATCCACCACACGTAGTCGTAGCGGGGCATGCGCGACGTCGACTCCTCCCACTCCCCGCAGACCATCTGCTCCGGGTCGCCCCAGCAGTCGTCCGACCCGTCGCGGCACACCGGGTTGCCGGTATCGGGGTCGTACTCGGCGGTGCGGTAGCTCGTGGTGTACTCCGTCGAGACGGCGGCGCCGATGAGTCCGAAGCCGATGACCGAACCCGCCACGAGCGCCATGACCACGAGATAGGTGGCGGCGACCGAGAAGAGGGGACGGGCGAGGATGCCCGACAGTGCCACGCCGATCGCCGAGATGACGCCGGTCTCGACGACCAGCACGAGGAGCGAGACGATGACCGTCAGCGGATCGACGTCGCCCGCGAAGGTGGCGATGACGAGGAACGGCGCCGCGACGGCGGTGAAGGCGAGGCCCGTGATCCACGCCGCGACGAACTTGCCGAGCAGGATCTCACCGGTCGTGGCGAGCGTCACCTGGACGGGCGCGAGCGTGGCCGCATCGCGGTCGCCGTTGACGGAGTTGCCGGAGAGCGTCGGCGAGACGAGCACCACGAGCAGCAGCGTGATGTAGACGACGATCGAGTAGACCCCAGGACCGCCGGTCCCCCATCCGCCGTAGGAGAGGAACGCGAGGGCGGTCACCCCGAGCAGGAGCAGCGCGAAGATCCCGAGCAGCACGTACCACGCGACCGTCCGCACCCGCTGGGTGAGCTCCAGCCGCGCGATCGTCCAGAGGCGCGAGAGGTTCATCGGCTCCCTCCTTCGAGGTCGAGGAAGGTGTGTTCGAGGAGGCCCGTCGCCGCGGAGAACTCCGCGACCGGCAGGCCGGCGCGCACGAGGGCCGCGAGGCCCGCGGCGGCCCCGGCATCCGAATCGAACGCGACGAGCAGGTCGCGTCGGTCGATGGGGAGGAGCGCGGCATCGAGCCCCAGGGCCTGCGCCACGGGCACGACGGCGGCGCGCGCGTCGAGGTCGGCGATGCGGATGCGCCACGTGCGCTGGCGGCCCGCCGCCGCGGCGACGCGATCGGCGCTGACCGTCTCACCCTGCATGAGGAAGACGGCGTCGTCGACGACCTCCTCGAGCTCGGCGAGGATGTGGCTCGAGATGAGGATGGTGCGCCCCTCGGCGGCGAGCCGCCGCAGGAGGGTGCGCAGTTCGATGCGCGCCTGCGGGTCGAGGCCGGATGCGGGCTCATCGAGCAGCAGCACGCGCGGATTGTGCACGAGCGCACGGGCGAGGCCGAGGCGCTGCTTCTGACCGCGCGAGAGCACGCGGGCGGGCACGTCGGCGAGGCCGTCGAGG
>JACEFY010000470.1 GCA_016807485.1 Stenotrophomonas maltophilia
CGACGCGGGCTCTGCAGGCGCAGACGCTCGGCGACCCGGTCGCCACCACGACCGACACCCTCGCCGCGGCGCAGAACTACGGCGCCGGTCTCGCACCGTTCTTCGCCGCCCTCGCCGGCTGGATCGGCATCTACGCCCTCTTCCTCATCGTGAAGCCGATCTCGCGCCGCGCCGTCACGGCGCTGCGGTCGCCGATCCGGGTGACGCTCGCGGGCTGGCTGACCCCCGCGCTCCTCGGCGGCGTCGGCATGATCGCCCTGTTCGCGGTGCTCTCGATCACTCTCGGCTTCGGTTTCGCCAACCCCCTGGGGACGCTCGGCATCATGATGCTCGCGTCGTTCACGTATGCGGCGATCATCCTCGCGCTCAACGTCTGGTTCGGCTCGGTCGGTCAGTTCCTCGGTCTCGTGATGATGGTGCTGCAGCTCGTGACGGCGGGCGGTACCTTCCCCTGGCAGACCCTGCCCGGTCCCCTCACCGCGGTGCACCATGTCCTGCCGATGAGCTACGTCGTCGACGCGATGCGCCAGCTGATGTACGGCGGCGACATCGCCCGGGTCGGGGCCGACATCGGGGTGCTGCTGCTCTGGATGGGCGGTGCGCTGCTGCTCGCGATGATCGGGGTGACGCGCATGACGCACCGCCGCACGCTCCGCGATCTGCAGCCGAGCCTCATCGGCTGAGCACCGCACGCGGGGTCCGTCCGGGTTACGATGCCAGGACGGTCCCGCCCGACTGGGGGCGCGGGGCCGGAGCGCGACGTGGTGTGCGCTGTCCGGCAGCCCCCCGAAGGCCCCACGACGATGATGTCCGATACCTCCGCCGTCCCCGCGACCGCCCCCGCCCGCCGCTCGATCGGCCGCCGCATCGGGATCGTCGCCTTCTCCCTCGTCGCGGGCCTCACGGCGATCGCCCTCATCGCCGCGGGCGTCGTCGTGTGGACTGTCCAACGCTCCTTCCCGCAGCTGTCGGGCACGGTGGCGGCGGCGGGCCTCGACGGCGAGGTCACCGTCTACCGCGATGACCTCGGCATCCCGACGATCGTCGCCGACGACCCGCACGACCTCTTCTATGCCCAGGGCTACGTGCACGCGCAAGACCGGTTCTGGGAGATGGACTTCCGCCGGCACGTGACGAGCGGCCGGCTGTCGGAGCTGTTCGGCGCCTCGCAGCTGCCGACCGACCAGTTCCTGCGGACCCTCGGATGGCACCGCGTCGCCGAGGAGGAGGTCGATGCGCTCAGCGACGATGCTCGCGCGCACTACGACGCCTACGCCGAGGGCGTCAACGCCTACCTCGCCGACCATTCCGGGGCGGCCGCGTCGCTCGAGTACGCCGTGCTGGGCCTGCAGAACGCCGACTATGAGATCGAGCCGTGGACGCCCGCGGACTCGGTGGCGTGGCTCAAGGCGATGGCGTGGGACCTCCGCACCAACATCGAAGACGAGACCGAGCGGGCCCTGCTCGCGCAGACCCTCACCCCCGCGCAGATCGCCGACCTCTACCCCGCCTATCCGTTCGACACCAATCCGGTGATCGTGCCGAGCATCACCGCCGACGTCGATGCGGCCATCGGGG
>JACEFY010000049.1 GCA_016807485.1 Stenotrophomonas maltophilia
CTGCCGCCGCAGTCGGCCGGCGCGGCCGCCGCACCCGCCCCCGCGTCCTACGCGGCGCAGGCCCCCTACACCGCTCCCGCTGCCGGCGGACACGCGCAGCCGCCCTACGGAGCGGCCCCCACCGCTCCTTTCGGGACCGCGCCCACCGCGCCGTACGGAGCTGCGCCGACGGCGGCGTACGGCTCCGCGCCGCACGCCGTCGCCACGTCCCCGGCTCCGGCCGCGAACACGGGGAAGGTCGGCGCCGGCAAGATCGTCGGCATCATGGTCGCCGCAGCGCTCGTCGGCGGAGCAGCCGGCCTGGGTGGCGCGGCGGCAGGCGCCTCGTTCTTCCCGACGGCGCAGACGGTCGTGACGGCCGGCACGGGTGCCGTGACGGTCAACAACACCGACTCCGTCAACCAGACCACCGCGATCGCGGCGAAGGTGCTGCCGAGCGTCGTCACGATCTCGGCGTCGTCGGGGTCGTCGGGCGGCACCGGCTCGGGCGTCATCCTCACGAGCGACGGCTACATCGTCACCAACACGCATGTCGTGACCCTCGACGGCGAGACCGCCGATGCCAGCCTCTCCGTCACCACCTCCGACGGCAAGGTGTACCAGGCGGAGGTCGTCGGCACCGACCCGACGTACGACCTGGCCGTCATCAAGCTGAAGGATGCCTCCGGGCTCACGCCGATCGAGTTCGGCGACTCGGGCGACCTCAACGTCGGCGACCAGACCGTCGCCATCGGCGCGCCGCTGGGACTGTCCAACACCGTCACGACGGGAATCGTCAGCGCCCTCAACCGGTCGATCCAGATCGCGTCGTCG
Organism: Stenotrophomonas maltophilia; assembly: GCA_016807485.1. GTDB lineage: Bacteria > Actinomycetota > Actinomycetes > Actinomycetales > Microbacteriaceae > Microbacterium. Next base: position 814 of record JACEFY010000049.1, read on the forward strand.
GCGGCGCCCGACGGTGACACGCAGCAGCCGGAGAACAACGGTCAGGGTCAGTCCCCGTTCCAGTTCGACTACGGCCAGGGCAACACGCCTTCGACCGGCGCCGGGTCGATCTCGATCTCCGTCATCCAGACCGACGCCGCCATCAACCCCGGCAACTCCGGTGGGGCGCTCGTCGACGCCGAGGGCAAGCTCATCGGCATCAACGTCGCCATCGCGACCGCGGGCGGATCGAGCTCGAGCGAGTCCGGCTCGATCGGCGTCGGCTTCTCGATTCCGTCGAGCATCGTCAAGCGGGTGACCGACGAGCTCATCGCCGACGGTGCGGCCACGCACGGTCTGCTCGGCGCGATGGTCGGTGACGCGGCCGCGCAGGACGGCGCGACGACCTCCGGCGCGTACATCAGCGAGGTCACCGCCGGCGGGGCGGCCGCGACGGCAGGCCTCAAGGCCGGCGACGTCGTGACGTCGTTCAACGGCTTCCCGGTGACCGACGCGACCGACCTGACGGCCCAGGTGCGGGCGCTCGCCGCCGGCAGCTCGGCGAAGATCGTCTACCTCCGCGACGGGAAGACGCTCTCGGCCGACGTGACGCTGGGAACGCTCACCCCGTAAGGCTCCGCGCCCCCGAGAAGGACGCCACCCCGCGATAGGCTCGCGGGGTGGCGTCCTTCTCCTTCGGCGCCGGCAACGCCGGGAAGCTCCTGCGCATCCCGCTGTACGCGGCCGGGCTCCTTGTGACCGCCGTCGTTCCGCGGCGCCGCGATCTGTGGGTGTTCGGCTGCGCGGTCGGACTGGCCGACGGGGCGTGGGCCCTCTGGCAGCACGCCGTGACCGACGGCGGCGAACGCGCCGTCTGGCTCACCGGCACACCCGCCGAGGCCGCCGAGGCGACACGGCGCGGCATCCCGCACGTCCCGAAGGGGTCGTTGCGCGGCTTCGCCCTCACCGCGCGGGCGGGGGTGATCGTCCTCACGCACGGCTTCGGCGACGTCAATCGTTATGCGGCGACCGGGGGCACGATCGTGCAGCTGTGGCACGGCATCCCGCTCAAGCGCATCGGTCTGGACGCGCCCGTGACGACCGACAGTCCGGTGCCCGGCCTCCGCCGCGTGCTGCGCGCGCTCTACCGCCGCACACAGGCGCGCATCCGGCTGCTGCCGGCCGCGTCGGAGATCGTCCGCGGACGTCTCGAGTCGGCTTTCGGGCTGCCCGACGAGCGCGTTCCGGTGACGGGGGAGCCGCGGGTGGATGTGCTCTCGCGCGGCAGCGCCGACGAACGCCGCCGCACCGCACGTGCGGCACTGACCGCCCTCGACGGCGCCCCCGAGGCGACCCGGCGCGTGCTCTACGCCCCGACGTGGCGCGACGGCGCGCGCGATCCCGCGGTGCCCACCGCCGCGCAGTGGACGCGGATCGTCGCGCTCCTGGAGGAGGAGGAGGCGATCCTTCTCGTGCGCTCCCACCCGCTCGGCGCGGGCGACTACCGGCCCGCCCAGCCCACCGACCGGGTGCGCACCCTCGACAGCGGTGTCGTCGCCGACGTCACGCCGCTCCTTCCCGGAATGGACGCGCTCGTGACCGACTACTCGTCGCTCGCCTTCGATGCCGCCCTCGTGCCGCTGCCGACGGTGTTCTTCGCCCCCGATCTGACCGAGTACGCCGTGGGTCGCGGCTTCTACGGCACCTACGCCGACGTCGCGGGCGCGGAGCCCGCGCGCGACTGGGAGGGCGTCGTCGACGAACTGCGCGAAATGCTCACCGTCGACGCCCACCGCGCGGCGCTCGTCGAGCGGTCGGCGACGCTGAGCGATCGCGTGCACGCCTTCTCGGACGGACAGAACACCGCCCGGGTCTACGCGCGGATCCGCGCAGCGAGGGACAGCGAATCATGACGATCACGGCCCGTATCGACGTCGAGACGGTCGCGACGCTCGTCGTCCACGGCGACGGGACGCCCCCGGGCGACGTGCGCATCAGCGGGCGCCGCGCCGAGGTGGTCGCCGACATCGCCCGGGACTCCGACGGATGGACCGCGACGGCACCGCTGCAGTCCGCGCGTTGGGGAGGGGCCCCGCGCCCGCTGCCGTCGGGGGAGTACCGGGTCGTCGTCGACGGTGTCGATGCCGCCGACAGCGCGGTGATCCCACTCACCATGACGCCGACCCTGCGCGTGACCCTCGGCGGGGGCACCCTCACCGTGGGGCCGCCCGTCGATCCCGCGTACGACTCCGGCGAAGGGCAGGACGCGCTCGAACGACGCTATGCGACCCGTCCGGGCGAACTGGAGAACGCCGTCTTCTTCGAGAGCTTCTACGGGCGGAATGCCTCGTGCAACCCGCGGGCGATCGATCGGGAGCTCGCCCGGGTGGCGCCGGGCGTGCGGCGCTACTGGAGCGTCGTCGACTACTCGGTCGACGTGCCGGAGGGGGGGATCGCGGTGATCGAGGGGAGCCCGGAGTGGTGGCGGGCGCGCGGCTCGGCGCGCCTCCTCGTCGTCAACGACTGGCTGCGCCGACGCTACGCACGGCGGCGGGGACAGACGGTGCTGCAGACCTGGCACGGCACCCCGCTGAAGAAGCTCGCCCTGCACCGGCCCGGCTTCGATCCGCGGCGCGCGGTCGCCGTGGTGCGCGAGGGGCGGCGGTGGGACGTCCTGTTGGCGCAGAACGCCTACGGCGCCCGCATCCTCCGGAAGGCCTACGCATTCCTCGGCCGTCCGGTCTGGGTCGAGGGCTATCCGCGCAACGACGTCCTCCGCACCGGTGACGCCGGGGCCCTCCGCGCCACGCTCGGACTCGCCGCGGACGAGCGGGTCATCCTCTACGCGCCGACCTGGCGCGACGATCGCGAGCAGATGGTCGACTTCCTCGACCTGCCGCGGCTCGCGGCCGCGGCGGGGGCGACGCTGCTCGTCCGCGGCCATTCCCGCACGCTGCTCACGGGCGCCGACGCGCGCGGCGAGCGGATCATCGACGTCACGGCCTACCCCGACATCTCCGAGCTGCTGCTCGTCGCGGACGCGCTCATCACCGACTACTCGTCTGTGATGTTCGACTACACGGCGACCGGCAAGCCGATCTACTTCTTCATCCCCGACGTCGACCACTATCGCGGCGAGCTGCGCGGCTTCTACTTCGACCTGTCCGCACACGCACCGGGGCCCACCGCCACGACCCAGGACGAGCTGGAGGCGGCGCTCGCGGACGGCGACGTCGAACGCCGCTACGCGGATCGTTACACCCGCTGGCGCGAGCGTTTCAACCCGCGCGACGACGGCCGCGCCGCCGAGCGCGTCGTGGCCCGCATCCTCGACCAGGGGTTCGTCGATCGGGCCTGAACCGATCGTGCGAGCTCGACTACGGCAGCGGAGTGTTGCGCTGCAGCCGGGAGGTGTCGACGTTCTCCCGCGCGCCGCGAAGCACGCCGATGATGAAGCCGACCCCCCAGGCGAGGTGCATGGTCGGGAGCACGACGAGGGTCCAGAGGCGCTCTCGCACCCCGGGGCCTGCCGCGGGTGAGAGCACGGACGCGATCAGGAGGACGGCGTACGCGACCAGCGGCAGGTAGACGACCGATGCCGCGAGTGCCGCCGGCCCGCGCAGGATGCCGATCAGCTGCAGGAGCGCGACGACGAGCGCGAACACTGTGGTGAGCACGAGCACCGGCGGAGCGAAGAACCGCAGGGAGTTGCGGCGGCCGTAGCGGCGCACCAGCTCGCCGCGCCACGTCCCGGTCGAGCGGAACTGCCGCGCGAGGCGTGTCCACCGCTCGCGCGGCCAGTAGGTCACGGCGAGCGCCGGATCGAACCACACGCGATACCCCGCGCGGCGGATGCGGAGGTTCAGCTCCCAGTCCTCGCCGCGTCGCAACGACTCGTCGAAGAGTCCGACCTCCTCGATCACCTCGCGCCGCATTACACCGAGGTACGCCGACTCCGCCGGACCCTCGGCGCCACCGGAATGGTACGCGCCGCCGCCGAGTCCGATCGGGGAGTTGTAGGCGCCGGCGACCGCGCGCTGGAACGGGGTCTGACCCTGCGCCCGCATCACGCCGCCGACATTGCCGGCCCGGGTGCGGTCGAGGGTCGCCAAGGCTCGGCGGACGTAGCCGGGTTCGAGCGCCGAATGCGCGTCCACGCGCACGACCGTGGGGTGGATTCCGGCGCGGATGGCGCGGTTGAGACCGACGGGGATGTCGGCTTCGGGATTGGCGACCAGTCGCACCCGCGGGTCGTCGGCGGCGAGTGCGCGCGCGATCTCGTCGGTCCCGTCGGTGGAGGGCCCGAGCGCCAGGATCAGTTCGACCGGCCCGTCGACCTCCTGCGCCAGCACGCTCGCAACGGAGCGGGCGAGGTAGTGCTCCTCGTTGAGCACGGGCATGACGAACGTCACACCCGATCCCGGCGGGACCCGGGCGGCATCCCGCGCTCGGGGCTCGTCTTCGTGCATCCGTCGATCATGTCATGCGGCGAGCGTCCCCCGCGGCGACCGGTCGCGAGCCTGGCTAGGCTGGGATCGTGGGCATCATCACGGACGGCCGGAAAGCACTCGCCCTCGTGCGCAAGGCGGTCAGGAACCGCCTCGCCGCGCGTGAGGTCCGCGCACGCCAGGACGCTGCGCGTCCGCATCCGACGGGACATTTCCGCATCGCGGTGTACTTCGCCGACGGCGCCGTGAACATGTACCAGATCCGGCAGTGGTACAAGCCGCTCGCCCAGCTCGGCCGGACCTGGCCGGTCGTCGTCCTCAGCCGCAACCCCACCGGCGCCCAGGCGCTGCTCGCCGACGGCGCGCTGCCGGTGGCGTTCACGCCGACCGTGCGCTCGCTCGAGCAGTTCGTCGCGGAGCAGGACATCCGGATCGTGTTCTACGTCAATCAGAACACGCGCAATTTCCAGATGTTCCGCTACGGACACCGCTGGCATGTCTTCATCAACCACGGCGAGTCGGACAAGATGTACATGACGACGAACCAGTTCAAGGCGTACGACTACGCCCTGATCGCCGGTGATGCCGCCCGTGAGCGTCTCGGCCGCGTGCTGTGGGACTACGACTTCGATACCCGGACGCTGGAGATCGGGCGCCCGCAGGCCGACCACTATTCGGGGACGTTGCCGTACAGGCCCGACGGGCGGACCGTCGTGCTGTACGCGCCGACGTGGGAGGGTGACCGGCCGTCGGCGCACTACGGCTCGATCCGCAGCCATGGGGAAGCGCTCACCGCCGCGCTGCTGGCATCCGCCGGCCACCGGCTGATCTATCGGCCGCACCCGCGGTCGGGAGTGGTCGACGCCGAGTACGGGGCGGCGAACCAGCGGATCATCGCCGCCATCGCCGCCGCCAATCGCGTCGACCCGTCGGCGCAGCACATCTTCGACGACCGTCCCGACCTCGGCTGGCAGCTCGCCGCGGCGGACGTCGCGATCGTCGACATCTCGGCCATGGTCTACGACCGTCTCGCCGCCGACAAGCCGCTTCTCGTGACCCGTCCGGTCGACCCGGAGGCCGTCGTCGATACGCACGGCTACCTGGCCGATGCGGAGTGGCTCGACGCATCATCCTCCGGCGAGGTCGTCTCGGAGGTGGGTCGACTGCAGAACGACCCGCTCGCGGTGGAGCGGCTCGACGGCTGGGTGCGGCACTACTTCGGCGACACGGCGCCCGGCGCGGCGACCGCCCGCTTCCACGGGGCGATCGCGGAGCTCATGGACCGCTGGGAGACGTGGCACCTGCGCACGCTCGACGGTGCCGACGACACCGATCAGGACGAAGCCGAGCTCGACGACGAGTGACGGGGCGCCTCAGCGCGCGACGAGCCGATCGATGGCGTCGAGCGGGATCTGGAGCCAGGTCGGACGGTGGCGAGCTTCGTAGATCGCCTCGTACACCGCCTTGTCTAGTTCGAGGGCGTCGAGCAGGGCTCCCGTCGGCCTGACTCCCGTCGCCGCGCGATACCCGTCGAGGAACGCCGCCCGCGACGCGCGCGCCCAGGCGCCGAAAGCCTCCGCCTCGTCGGGCTCTTCGAGTCGCAGGGAACCGGCGACGTAGTCGAACGAGCGCAGCATTCCCGCGATGTCGCGGAGGGCGAGGTCGGGCGCGCGCCGTTCGGCGATGGGCCGCATCGGCTCACCCTCGAAGTCGAGCACGATCCAGCCACGGCCGGGAGCGGAGAGCACCTGTCCGAGGTGGTAGTCGCCGTGGACACGCTGCAGCGCGGGCCATTGCCCGCGCGCCGCCTCGCGGTAGACCTCCTCGATGGCGCCGCGCTGCGCCTGCAGTGCGGGCACCTCGTCGATCGCGATCGACAACCGGCGCTCCCACGCTCCCGCGACCGCGGCGCGTCCCGCGTCGTCGGCCGGCGCGAGGGGGAAGAGGCGGGCGAGGTCGCGATGCACGTCGGCGGTCGCGCGACCGAGCTCTCCGGCATCCGCTCGGAAATCGGCATGTGCCGCCGCGGCGCGCAACGCCACGCGCCACGCATCCTCCACACCCGGCAGGAACTCCTGCGCGAACGCGAGCGAGCCGGTGACGGCGGCGCCGTCCATCGGCGACAGCCACGCGCCGTCGACGCGCCCGACCACCCGCGGCACGTGGGCGGAGCCGGCGTCGGCCAGCGCGCTCTGGAGCTCGATGTCGGGGTTGAGTCCGGGATTGAGGGGGCGGAAGACCTTGCAGATCACGGGCGGCGCCGTGGGGAAGCGGTAGATGACCGACGTGTTGGACTGCTCACCGGAGAGCACCTGGGCGTCGACCTCGGACGCATCCACGCCGATCTCGGCGAGGAGCGCCCGGGTGTACGCCGGGTCGTGCGGGCCGTCGACGAGGATGCGGCCGGCATCCCCCCGACCGATGACGGACGCCGGCGAGGCCGGGTGGCCGGGCCCGCGCTCGACGAGCGGGACCTGGTACACGATCGGCCGGGTGGGGGCGTCGTCGACGATCACGAGCACGCGCACCGACGCGGTCGGGTCGGGGGAGTCCAGCGCACGGTCGGCGAGGAGTCGCAGTCGGGGCGGCACGCCGCCGGCGGTGAACCACCGCTGATGCGGGAGCCACTCCGTCAGGCACTCCAACGTGCGGTCGAGGGTCATTCCTCGAGCTTAGGGGCGCCCTCGCTCGGTTCCGCGTCGAGATAGACCTCGATCGGCACGGAGAAGGCGACGCCGGCGGCGCCGAGGACTCCGAGGTCGTCCATGACGGGCGGCAGGATCTCGGCGGGCTCGCGGGGCTCGGCCGGCTCGGGGGGGAGCCCGCCCCACTCGGACGGCTCCTCGGGTCGGCTCTGGAAGATTCCCATGGTCCTATTCTCCTGCCGGTGCCGGTGCCGGTGCCGGTGCAGGTGCCGGTGCGATCTCGTCCGGCTTCGTCCGGCGTCCGGTGACGGTCTCCACGGCGGAGCGGGCCACGCCGGTCACCGCTCCAGTCATCCGTCGCCCGCCGCGGGCGACCGCGGTGCCGACGCGCGCCACGCCGCCCACCGCCATCCGCTCGACCGTCGCGGCGCCCTCGCGCGGCTCGAGCTCGGGCGGGTACTGCACGGGTGGTACGCCGAACGCGCGGCGCGAGCCGACGACGACACGACGACCCAGAAGGTGGTTGCCCGTGCCACCGACCGCCGCGCCGATCCCGAACGGAAGTGCCTTGCCGACGACCGACGCACCCCCCTTGGCGGCGAACTGCCGGACGAAGGTCGACTTCAGGCGATCGACAAGGGGTCCGACGGCGGCGCGGGGGAGCGACTTGGTCACGAGCTCGCCCCAGTACTTGTCGCGCGTGACGCCCTTGCCTGCGATCTGCTTGCTCAGCTGCGACACGAGGTCGACGCCCTCCTTGCCGAGCATGAGCGTGAGCACGAGCGCGCGTGCCCGGTCGGGGTTGTCGATGGGGATGCCGTGGAGCTCGGCGAGCGACTGGGCGTAGAGCGCGGTCGCCTCCAGGAAGCCGACGGTCTCCACGCCGCTGAGGGCGAGGGTGATGCCCGTTCCGATCCCCGGCACGACGGCCGTCGCGCCCACGGCGGCGCCGCCCGTGGTCACGGCCGCAAGATACCGCCTCTCCAGCATGCGTGCGATCTCCGCGGTGGTGGCGTGCGGGTGCCGCAGGCGGATGCTCCGCAGGTGCGCGACGACCGCGGGACGCTGCACCTGCAGCACACGGTCGAGCGCCCGGATGGCGCGGGGATGCTCCGCCGAACCCTGCGGCGGCAATCCGCCGTCCCAGGGGGCGTCAGGGGGAAGCGAGTGGATGCGGGGGACCTTGGCCATGACGCACCGATCCTATGAGCGCACGCTGGGGGTGCGCTGAGCGATCAGACGTAGAGGTTCGCGCGCTCGAGGTCTTCCGCGAAGTCGACCTCCACCGCGTACAGGTCGGAGATGTCGAGCGGCTCGAGCAGAAGACCGTTCTCCGCGATCGCGAGCTCGAGGCCGCGCTCGAAGTAGTCCTGGTCGTCGACACGGCCGAGCTGCGCGACGAGCGCGCGCTTGTCGGCGGCGGAGATGTAGTTGATGCCGACCGCTTCGCCGATGCCGCCTCGCACGGTCTTGGACAGGGCGTTGATGTACCCCTCGGCGGTGACGGTGTACTTCACCTCTTCGTCGCTGACTTTGGCGGTGTTGACCGTGACGAACGACTGGTCGCGTGCGATCAGATCGATCGCACGGCCGAGGATGCGGGGATCGAAGACGACGTCGCCGTTCATCCAGAGCACGCCGCCCTTGCCGGTGGCCTTGAGGGCGCGCAGCAGGCTCTTCGACGTGTTGGTCTGGTCGTAGCGCTCGTTGTAGACGTAGTCGACGTCGGGAAACGCCTCGACGACCGTCTCGGCGCGGTAGCCGACGACGGTGGTGATGCGGGCGTCGTCGCCGAAGGCTGCGCGAATGTTGTCGTGCTGCTGACGCATGATGGTGCGTCCGTCGCTCAGCTCGGTCAGCGGCTTGGGCAGACTCCGGCCGAGGCGCGAGCCCATACCGGCCGCGAGGATGACGGTCTGAAGAGTCAAGGGGTGCTCCTGAGGAAGATGTTCATTGTCGGTTTGACAAAAGGACACTCCTTCGTGCCGGATGCCATGGTACCGAACCCACCTGGGAACCTCCGGAATGGGCCGGTGACGTTGCGATTTCGTGACCAACGCCGGTCGGTCTTCGGGGGAAACGTCCGGGCGGCAGCGCCCTCGGCTTGCTAGGTTGTACCGGTGACCGCCGCTCCGCCACGCCCCGAGAAAGACCCGGAGAAGGCCGTCATGACCGACACCGCGCCGCTCCCGCCGAAGCCGTCGCTCTCGGCCGCGCAGGCGGCATCGCA
>JACEFY010000471.1 GCA_016807485.1 Stenotrophomonas maltophilia
GGGTTGCGGTCCACCCACGCGCGCGGCGGCGGCATCCCGTCGCCGGTCACACGCTCGGGCGGCAGCACCGGATCGGCCCGACCCGCTTCGATCGCCGCCCACCAGCGGTCGAGCTGGGTGCGGCTTGCGCGCCCGTTGAACTCCTTCAGCCGCGCGAGATCGTGCTTCGTCGCGGGATCGGCGGCGATCGCCGCGACCAGAGCGCGGTCGGGGACGAGGCGCCCGGGGGAGACGTCCTGCTCCTGCGCGTACTCTTCGCGTGCGGTCCACAGCGCCCGCGCGACGGCGAGCGATCGCCGGCCGCGCACAGTGTGGAGCCCGCTCAGTCGACGCCACGGATCGTCTCGGGGCGGCTTGACCGGCCGCGTCCGCACCGCTTCGAACTCCTGGTCGGCGATCTCCAGCTTGTCCTGCTCGTCGAGTTCTTCCAGCAGCACGTCGTAGACGTCGACGAGGTGCAGCACATCGAGCGCCGCGTACTCGAGCCACGACTGCGGGAGCGGCCGGGTAGACCAGTCGGCGGCGGAATGCGCCTTCGCGAGGGTGATGCCCAGCGTGTCCTCGACGACGGCGCCGAGACCCACCCGCTCATGTCCGAGCAGGCGCGCGGCGAGCTCGGTGTCGAAGATCGACGGCGGATCGAGCTGCGCCTCGCGCAGCGACGGCAGGTCCTGGCTGGCCGCGTGCAGGATCCATTCGGCGTCGCCGATCGCCTCCTGCAGCGGCCGCATGTCGCCGATGGCGGGCGGGTCGAAGAGGAAGACGCCGGCGTCGCGACGGAAGACCTGGATGAGATAGGCGCGCTGCGAGTAGCGGAACCCGGAGGCCCGCTCGACATCGACGGCGGCGGGGCCGTTGCCGGCGGAGAGCAGCGCGGCGGCGTCAGCCAGCCCCGCCTGATCGGAGATGACGGTGTATTCAGCCACGTGTGTTCCTGTGCGCGCCGACGGTCTTGTTCGCGGCGAAGAGAGCGATGTCCTCGGATCCCGGGGGGAGTCCGGCCAGCATGCAGACGAGCTCGGCCCACGCGTCCACGTGCGCCGTGAGGTCACCGGAGGGCGACCAAGAGGCGCGGAGTTCGATCTGTGCGCCGTCGCCTTCGGCGGCGAGCGTGCCGAATCCCTTCGAGAGGGTCTTGGTCGCCGTCCCGGATGCCGCCTCGAAGGCCGCACCCCGCGTGTGCAGGGCATCGACCAGCCACGACCAGGCGACATCGGCGAGCAGGGGATCGGTGCCGATCTCGGGTTCGAGCGGCGCCTGCGCGAAGCAGACCACCCGCCACGGACCGCCCCACGCGTCAGGCTCGGCGTCGTCGTGGAGCAGGATGAACCGACCCGTACCGTACTCGGAATCGACCGCGTGGACACCCTGGCGGACGTCGCCGGCGAGGGCGAGGGAATCGGGGGCCAGCGACGCGGGCGCCGGGATCTCGCGGACCGTGAAGTCGGTGCGGAACGTCATGGCACGCAGAGCATCGGCGACGGCCGGGAAGGCCGGGGAAGCGGCCGGGGGACGGGATTCATCCACGTCGACAGACTAGAGTGGTGCCGCGATGATGG
>JACEFY010000472.1 GCA_016807485.1 Stenotrophomonas maltophilia
CTGTCGGCTCGCGCGAAAGGTGTCGGCTCGGCGACTGCTAGACTGGGGGGACTTGCAGCGCCGATCCTGGTGCTCCTGCGTCGTAGAACGCTTCCCTCGCCGCCCGGCCCCGCGCCGGATGATCGGCTGACATTCTTCGTACGGCGACCCTGTGCGCACACGCGCAGAGGCCACCGATCCGGGCTTCCGTGCCCAGAAACATGCCATGACAGATACTTCTTTCCGCACGCTCGGCGTGCCCGCCCCGCTCCTGGACGTCCTCGCGAAGGACGGCAAGACCGAGGCCTTCCCGATCCAGGTCGACACCCTCCCCGACACCCTCGCCGGCCGTGACGTGCTCGGCCGCGGCAAGACGGGCTCGGGCAAGACCCTGGCCTTCTCCATCCCGATGGTCGCTCGCCTCGGCGGCGTGCTCGCCGGCGGTGCGCGCCGCCAGGGCCGCATCCTCGGACTCATCCTCGCGCCGACCCGCGAGCTCGCCACGCAGATCAACGCGACCCTCGAGCCGCTCGCATCGGCCTATGGCCTGAAGACCACCACGATCTTCGGCGGCGTCAGCCAGACCCGCCAGGTGCAGGCGCTCAACGCCGGCGTCGACATCGTCGTGGCCTGCCCGGGCCGCCTCGAAGACCTCATGAAGCAGGGCTACGTGAAGCTGGATGCCGTGGAGATCACGGTGATCGACGAGGCCGACCACATGGCCGACCTCGGCTTCCTGCCGTCGGTCACCCGCATCCTTGACAAGACCCCCCGCGACGGCCAGCGCATGCTCTTCAGCGCGACGCTGGACAACGGCGTCGACAAGCTCGTGAACCGCTTCCTGCAGAACGAGGTGCTGCACTCCGTCGACGAGGCCAACTCGCCCGTCGCCGCGATGACGCACCACGTGTTCTACACCGAGGGTGTGGACGCCAAGAAGGAGCTCGTCCGCACGCTCGCCTCCGGCACGGGCCGCCGCATCCTCTTCATGCGCACCAAGCACCACGCCAAGAAGCTCGCGCAGGCGCTCACGGCGCAGGGCATCCCCGCGGTCGACCTGCACGGCAACCTGTCGCAGCCCGCCCGTGACCGCAACCTCGCCGCGTTCTCGGCCGGCACCGCCAAGGTGCTCGTCGCGACCGACGTCGCCGCGCGCGGCGTGCACGTCGACGACGTCGAGCTCGTGATCCACGTCGACCCGCCCATGGAGCACAAGGCGTACCTGCACCGCTCGGGCCGCACGGCTCGCGCCGGCGCCGAGGGCTCGGTCGTCACGATCGTGCTGCCGGGCCAGGAGAAGGACGTCAAGGACCTCCTCCGCAAGGCCGCCATCACCGTCACCCCGACGCGCGTCACCGCGACGTCGCCCGAGGTGTCGGCGCTCGTCGGTCAGGTCGCCGCGTACGTCAAGCCCGAGCCGAAGGTCGAGCAGCCTCGCGGCGGCGGCCGCAGCCAGGGCGCCAACGCGCAGCGCAAGCGCGCCGCGCGCGACGAGGGCGGCCAGGGCGCACGCGCCGGCCAGGGCCGCTCCGGCGGCCAGGGCCGCTCGGGCGGACGCGGCGCCTCGACCGGC
>JACEFY010000473.1 GCA_016807485.1 Stenotrophomonas maltophilia
CGGAATTCCCGGCGCGTCGTCCGAGCGGCTCGCCGGGGGGACTGAATACGGTTCGCGGTTCGCGGTTCGCGACGCCGGTCACGGGGCGTGGACGGGGCGGCACGGCCGGCGCGCCCTAGGCTGGGAAGCATGCCCGAGCCCCGACCGCAGCCCCGCGGAATCCTCCTCGTGGACAAGCCCGCGGGCATCACGAGCCACGATGTCGTCGGCCGCGCACGCCGCGCGCTGAACACGCGCAAGATCGGCCACGCCGGCACGCTCGACCCCATGGCGACCGGATTGCTCATCCTGGGCGTCGGGCCCGCCACGCGGCTGCTCACCTACATCGTCGGACTCGGCAAGACCTACGAGGCCACCATCCGGCTGGGGGTGTCGACCGATTCCGACGATGCCGATGGCGTGGAGACGGCACGGGTGGATGCCGGCTCGACCGCCGACGACGAGATCCGCGCGGGCATCGCCGCCCTCACCGGCGACATCGCGCAGGTGCCGAGCACCGTCTCGGCGATCAAGGTCGGCGGCCGGCGGGCGTACGACCTCGCCCGGGCGGGGGAGCACGTCGAGCTGACGTCGCGGCACGTGACCGTCAGTCGCTTCGACATCCTCGCGGTCCGCCGCGAGGCCGACACGATCGACGTCGACGTCGTCGTGGACTGCTCGAGCGGCACCTACATCCGGGCGCTCGCACGCGACCTCGGGGCAGCGCTCGGCGTCGGCGGACATCTCACGGCGCTCCGCCGCACGCACATCGGCCCGTTCGCGGTGACCGACGCCGTCGCCGAGATCGACCCCGACACCCCGCTCCGCGCGGAGGCGTCGGTCGCCGGCGATGTCCTCGGGGTCTTCACCGTGAGCGCCGACGAAGCGCGCGACCTCCGCCACGGCAAGCGGCTCCTCGGGGCCGCCGTGCGGCTCGAGGCGAGCGCGATTGCCTCATCCACCCCCGCCGCCATCGCGCCGGACGGCGAGGTGACGCTCGACTCCGGCGAGCGCGTGCACGGGCGACTCATCCTGAGCGGCGTCGGCCCGGCGGTGCTGGAGCGCCTTCTCGACGGCTCGGCTGGCACGCGTGGCGCTTCGCCGGAAGGCGCCCAGCTCAAAGTCAACATGCTGCTGCGCCGTCTCCCCCGCCTCCGCGACGAGAACGTCGCCCCCCAGGCGGCCTTCGCGGGCACGTTCCACGTCAACGAGACGCTCTCCCAGCTGGACGCCGCGCACGATCAGGCCGAGGGTGGCGCCATCCCGGCGCCGCTTCCCGCGGAGATCTACTGCCACTCCCTCACCGATCCGTCGATCCTGGGCGCCGAGCTGCAGGCATCCGGAGCGCAGACGCTCACGCTCTTCGGCCTGCAGGTGCCGCATCGACTCGGCAGGGGTGTGGATGCCGCCGCCCACCGCGACGAGCTGCTCGCGGCGGCGCAGGCATCGCTCGACGCGGTGCTCGCCGAGCCGATCGCCGACTGCCTCTACGAAGCACCCGACGGCTCGGCGTGCATCGAAGCGCGGACCACCGCCGACCTCGAGGAGTCGTTGGGGATGGTCGGCGGCGA
>JACEFY010000474.1 GCA_016807485.1 Stenotrophomonas maltophilia
GCCGCGGCCGCGGCCGCCTCATCGGCTGGGTCGTGCTGGGGCTCGTCGTGGTCGGCGTGGGCGGTTCGATCGCCTGGACGACCGTCGCCTCGGCGATCGACACCGTCGACGTCGACACCACCGGGTTCCGGGTCGACGACGCCCGCACCGTGTCGGTCACCTTCCAGATCACCGCGCGCCCGGGCGCCCCGGTGGCGTGCGCGCTCGAAGCCCAGGACACCGAGCACGGCGTCGTCGGGTGGCGGGTCGTGGAGTACCCGGCCTCGAACGACCACAGCCGTGCCTTCACCGAGACGATCCCGACGACCGCGGAGGCGACCACGGGTTTGGCCTCCTCCTGCTGGATCCCGTAGGCTGATACGACCTTCTCGCCCCGGCTGATGCCGGGGCGTTCGGTTTATCTCCCCGCTCCCTCGATCAAAGGAGACGACGTGTCCAGCTCCGAGACCTTCCTCACCCAGGACGCCTACGACCGCCTCGCGGCCGAATACGAGCACCTGTCGACGACCGGGCGTGAGGAGATCGCCAAGCGCATCGAAATCGCCCGCGAAGAGGGCGACCTCAAGGAGAACGGCGGCTACCACGCGGCGAAGGACGAGCAGGGCAAGCAGGAGGCCCGCATCCGCACCCTCGCGCAGCTGCTGAAGGAGGCCGTCGTCGCCGAAGCGCCCGAGGCCGACGGGATCGTCCGCTCAGGCACCGTCGTCACGGCGATGGTCGCGGGCGGCGAAGAGGTCTTCCTCCTCGGCAGCCGCGAGATCGCCGCCGGCTCGGAGCTCGACGTCTACAGCGAGGCTTCCCCGCTCGGCGCCGCGATCCTCGGGCTCGCCGAGGGCACCACGACGTCGTACACGGCGCCGAACGGCCGCGAGATCACCGTCGAGATCGTCTCGGTCGCCACCTACACCGGCCAGTGACGCCGTTCAGTCCTGCGTGACGCGGGGCGAGAAGCCGGCATCCTCCAGCAAGGAGATGACGTGGGCGCGGTGCTCCGCGCCGCGGGTCTCGACGCTCAGCTGCAGGATGACCTCGCTGATCTGCAGGCCCTGGCCGTGACGCGTGTGCAGCACTTCGATGACGTTCGCTCCGGCGATCGAGAGGAGCTCCGAAACGCGGGCGAGCTGGCCGGGACGGTCGGGCAGTGGGATCTGCAGCGTCATGTAGCGTCCCGATGCGGCGAGCCCGTGCGAGACGACGCGCTGCAGCAGGAGCGGGTCGATGTTGCCGCCCGAGAGGATGACGGCGGTCGGCCCGGATGCGTGCACCTTGCCCGCGAGGATCGCCGCAACGCCCACGGCGCCCGCGGGTTCGACGACCTGCTTGGCGCGCTCGAGGAGCACGAGGAGCGCGCGGGCGATGTCGTCGTCGCTGACCGTGACGACCTCGTCGACGAGCTCGCGGATGACCGCGAACGGGATGTCACCGGGGCGGGCCACGGCGATGCCGTCGGCGATCGTGGGAGTCGTCTCGACGAGGAGCGGCGAGCCGGCGGCAAGCGACGACGGGTATGCGGCGGAGTTCTCCGC
>JACEFY010000475.1 GCA_016807485.1 Stenotrophomonas maltophilia
AATCCCTCCCAACCTCCCTTTACTAAAGGGAGGAGTAATCCCCTCAAGAAAAAAGGGTGAAAGTCCCTCCTTTAATAAAGGAGGGATTTAGGGAGGATTTATAAATTAGTTTTGAGTCGCATCAATCAGTTTGGCACCGGTTAATGACTGCAATTCTTCAAATGACAGACCTTCAACTTTCTCAATCACTTTCATGCCTTCAGGGGTGACATCAATCACGCACAGGTCGGTATAGATACGGTCGACACATTTCAGGCCAGTCGCAGGATAAGACAGTTCAGCCACAATTTTTGGCTCGCCTTTTTTAGTCACGTGATCGGTCGTAATAAAGACTTTTTTCGCACCTACGGCCAAGTCCATTGCACCGCCGACTGCTGGAATTGCATCTGGAGCACCAGTATGCCAGTTGGCCAGATCGCCATTTTCAGCGACCTGGAATGCACCCAGTACAGCGATGTCTAAGTGACCGCCACGCATCATTGCGAAAGAATCGCCGTGATGGAAGAAAGAACCGCCTTCAAGTAAGGTCACGAATTCTTTACCGGCATTGATCAGCTCAGGATCGCGGTCTTCTTCAGCAGGAGGAGGACCGAAAGCCAACAGGCCATTTTCAGAATGCAGGAAGACGTCTTTATCGCTTGGCAGGTAGCTGGAAATCTTGGTCGGTAAACCAATACCGAGGTTTACATAGGCACCATCAGGAATGTCTTGTGCCACACGTTCAGCGATCTGGTCACGGGTCAGTTTGCTATAGCTCATTATTTATCTCCGATGCCAATTATTGTGCAGGTTTAACTTGAACAACGTGTTGAACAAAAATTCCCGGGGTGATGATGTGCTCTGGATCCAGTGCACCGAGTTCAACCACTTCAGAAACTTGAGCGATGGTCACATCTGCTGCCATCGCCATGATCGGGCCGAAGTTACGTGCAGATTTACGGTAAACCAGGTTACCCCAACGGTCGCCTTGCTGTGCTTTAATTAAAGCAAAGTCAGCTTTAATTGGATTTTCTAAAACGTAGTCTTTGCCTTCATAATTCATGGTTGGTTTGCCTTCTGCCAGCAATGTACCAAAACCAGTCGGGGTGTAGATTGGACCCAAGCCCATACCTGCAGCCTGAATACGGCATGCCAGGTTACCTTGAGGAACCAGTTCTAATTCGATTTTTCCTGCACGGTACAATTCGTCAAATATCCAGGAATCAGACTGACGCGGGAATGAGCAAATGATTTTACGCACCGCACCGGCTTTTAAGAGTTTGGCTAAACCATAGTCGCCATTACCGGCATTGTTATTGACGATCACCAGATCTTTCACACCAAGTTTGATCAAACCATCAATCAGCTCAGCAGGCTGACCTGCAGTACCAAAACCACCGATCATGATGGTAGATCCGTCCTTGATCTGGGAGAGTGCTTCTTTCAATGATAATGAACTTTTATCTATCATAATCTGGTCCTTACATATCCTAAACTGATGGATGTCTTTAAACTCGTTTTGAATCTGATGCTGTAACCGGAACTG
>JACEFY010000476.1 GCA_016807485.1 Stenotrophomonas maltophilia
GCTACAAGGATTTCGTGTCCGACTACGCCGGCACGGTGCGCGCCATCTCGCGGCCCGTGCCCGAGCGTCCGTATCGCCAGACGCGGCTCGGCACCCTCTTCCACGCCTGGGTGGAGGAGCGCTCCGGTCTCACGGGATCGGGCGCCTCCGTCGACGACGCCCTGTGGGAGCTCGATGAGGATGCGGCGGGCGGGACGGATGCCGATGCCCGCGCCCTCGACGAGCTGAAGGCGCGTTTCCTGGCCTCCGAGTGGGCACCGCTCGCGCCCATCGAAGTGGAAGTCGAGATCGACGTCGCCCTCGACGACCTGCTCGCCGACGGGCAACCGCACATCGCGATCTGCAAGCTCGATGCGGTCTACCGGCGCGGCACGCGCATCGAGATCGTCGACTGGAAGACCGGTCGGCCCCCGCGGACGGCGCGCGAGCGCGAAGAACGGCTACTGCAGCTGCGACTGTACCGACGTGCCTACCACGAGCGCAGTGGCGTGCCGCTCGAGCAGATCGACGTCGTGCTCTACTACGTCGGCGACGACGTCATCGTGCGCGACTGAGTCGCGGTCGGGCTCAGGCGGTGTCGGTCCACCGGCGGAGCGCGTTGCGCGCCGCGGCGTCGGGGTCGTCGTCCGTGCCGTCGTCGCTGTCGTCCCGCGCCGCCGCGACGTCACCGGTGTCGGTGCGCAGCGGCGACCAGTCGGACATCTCGATCGGCGCGGTCGCGATGCCGGCGGCATCCAGCTCTTCGGCGCTGAACGACCCGAGGGATTCGGCGTCGAACGCGTCGGTCTCCATCGCGATGTGGCCGAGATCCCCGGTCGTGTGCGGCACGCGCCCGAGCACGGCGATGGCGTCGTCGACCGTGACGGTCTCGTGGGCGAGGGGCGGCTCGTCCTGCACGCTCTCCTCCAGCGCGGTGAGCAGGGCGACCGCATCGCTCACGACCGATTCGGCCCCGGCGGTGTGCCCGTGCACGAGCCACTTCGCGAATTCCAGCTCGGCGTGCAGGCGCGCCCGGGCCAGCAGCAACCCGTCGGGCGCGCGGTGCGACAGGCGGGTGTAGGTGTCGACGACATCGTCGCGCGCGTCGGGAGCGGAGGAGGTCCATCGGAGGTCGACGGCCGGGTCTCCGACGCTCAGGCCTCCCCAGGAGAGCAGACCGGTGACGTGGGGAAGGCCCTGGTCGTCGTCTTCCAGCACGAAGGATGCCGGGTCCACGCCGCCGAGGGTCACGGTGGTCTCGAACCGCCACAGCGCCTCGGATCCGAGCGCCGTGCTCCAGCGGCGCAGGAGCCCGAAGGGCAGGTGCCCGGTGGCCTCGGCCCGATCGAGCAGCCGTTCGGCCTCGTCGCGCACCTGGGCGGACGAGAGCACCGGAAGCCCCGCATCGCGGATCACGGTCACCGGGAGGTCGTGCACGCGCGCGATCGCCGCGGCGAGGGCCGTCGCGACGCCGGTGCCGGCGGGAACGTGGACCGCGTCGACGCGGTAGCCGGGGAGGAGGGTCTGGACGACGGCGTGCACG
>JACEFY010000477.1 GCA_016807485.1 Stenotrophomonas maltophilia
GATCGGAGTGCTCTTCGCGCTCGGCGCCGCGGCAAGCTGGGCGTTCTACATCCTCGCGTCGGCGCGTGTGGGCGCCGCGTTCCCACGGCTCGACGGCCTGGCCCTCGCGATGGCGTTCGGCGCGATCGTCTCCCTGCCGTTCGGTGTGGTGGATGCCGGCGCGGCTCTCCTGCGCCCCGAGCTCCTCGGCATCGGGGCGGCTGTCGCCATCCTGAGCTCGACGATCCCGTACGCGCTCGAGCTCATCGCGCTGCGCCGACTGCCGGCATCCGCCTTCGCGGTGCTCATGAGCCTCGCACCGGCGACCGCCGCTCTCGCGGGGTTCGTGCTGCTCGGCCAGCACCTCGCGTGGCTCGAGCTCGTGGGCATCGCCCTGGTGATCGCGGCCTCGATCGGCGCGGTGCGCGCGCTGGCGGCCGAGATCGCGCCGCTGCTCCTCGTGTGCGAAGTGCGCACGATGGCGGGCGACGACCTCTGGCTCTCGCCCGCGTTCGGCACCGACACGGTGGGCCTCCACTTCACCTGGCGCCCCGACGAGCCTGCCGTCCGCGCCTGCCTCCCGACGCTCGAAGCCGCCCTGCCGCGCACCGCCCGCCCGCACTGGGGCAAGCTGTTCACCATGCCGGGCGCTGAGATCGCGCAGCGCTATCCCGCGTGGGACCGCTTCACGGCGCTCCGCGACCGACTCGACCCCGACCGCCGGTTCGGCAACGCCTACCTCGAGCGCCTCGGCCTCTCCTGACCCCCGACCTGCGAAACGGCAGCATGACCGACACCTCCTCCCCCCGCCTCGTCCACCTCCGCCGCGGTGGCACGAGCGTCATCGCGCGACTCGACGCCACCGATCTGCCCACCGTCCTGCACTGGGGGCCCGCCCTCCAGACCGACGACCTCGGCGACGTGCTGACGGCGCTGGCCGTTCCCGTCGGCGACTCGGTCGTCTACGCGCAGCCGCTCGTCGGGCTCCTCCCCCTGCACACCCGGGGATGGCTCGGGCACCCCGGCATCCTCGGCAGCCGCGGCGGACGCAGCTGGTCGTTCGCGCCGACGTCGGTGACCCACACGGTCGACGACGACGGCGACGGAGCCGCGCGGCTCGTGAGCGTCGCCGACGACCCCGCGAACGCGCTCGAGGTGACGACGGAGCTCGTGCTCGAGCCGTCGGGCCTGGTCCGCGTGCGGGCCACCGTCACCAACCGCGACGACGACGGCTACGACGTCGTCGCGCTCGAGCCGGCGCTCCCCGTGCCCGCGACGGCCGATGAGCTGCTCGACATGACCGGTCGGCACGTGCGCGAGCGCACCCCGCAGCGGCACCCCTTCCCGCACGGCCGCTGGACGCGCGAAGCGTGGGGCGGGCGCCCGGGGCACGACTCGGCCACGGTGCTCTGCGCCGGCGAGACCGACTTCGGCTTCCGCCGCGGCACCGTCTGGGGCGTCCACCTCGCCTGGTCGGGCAACGCCGTCGTGTCGGCCGAGCGCACGAACACCGGATGGCGCCTGCTGAGCGGCGGCG
>JACEFY010000478.1 GCA_016807485.1 Stenotrophomonas maltophilia
TCGTGGCCGACGAGATCGAGGCGCTCCACAAGACCGGCGTCGACTACTCCGGCATGGCGGTGTTCTACCGCACCAACTCGCAGTCCCGCGCGCTGGAGGAGATCTTCATCCGGTCGGCGGTGCCGTACAAGATCATGGGCGGCACGAAGTTCTACGACCGGGCCGAGATCAAAGACGCCCTCGCCTACCTCGTCGCCGTCGCGAACCCCGCCGACGAACTGGCGGTGCGCCGCATCCTCAACCGACCGCGACGCGGCATCGGCGACGTCACCGAGACCGCGATCGCGCGCTACGCCGCCGAGGAGGGCATCACTTTCCGCGACGCGCTCGCGAACGCGTCGGCCCTCGGCGTCGGCCCGAAGATCCAGCAGGCCATCGCGCACCTCGACGCCGTGCTGGCGGAGGCCACCGCCATCATGCTGCCGGCCTCGGGCGAGGTCGCCCCGCCGACGGCGGTGACCGACGGGCTCAACGTCCTCCTCGGCAAGAGCGGCTACCTCGACGCCCTTCGTCTCTCCAAAGACCCGCAAGACGAAGCGCGGGTCGAGAACCTCGACGAGCTCGTCGCGGTGACCCGCGAGTTCTCGCGGAACAACCCGGAGGGCACGCTGCTCGACTTCCTGACGGAAGTGGCGCTCGTGTCGGATGCCGACGACCTCGACGACGCGACCGGATCGGTCTCGCTCATGACCCTGCACACCGCGAAGGGCCTCGAGTACGACGTCGTGTTCCTCACCGGTGTTGAAGAAGACCTGATCCCGCACCGGATCTCGGCGGGCGAGCCGGGCGGACCGCAGGAGGAGCGGCGCCTCTTCTACGTGGGCATCACACGCGCGCGCACCCGCCTGCATCTCTCGCTCGCGATGACGCGCGCGCAGTTCGGCGAGGTCACGGTGGCCATGCCGAGCCGGTTCCTGCAGGAGATCCCGCACGACCTCATCGACTGGCGTCAGTCGCCCGGCGATGTCAACTCGCGTGGCGGCACGCAGTCGCGGGCCCTCAACGCCCGCAGGCCCGGGGGCGGGTTCGGAGGGGGTGGCGCCGGAGGCAGCCGCTACGGTGACGACCTCGTCCCGCTGCCGAAGCGCGAGCGGCCTGCCGGCGACATCACGAAATTCGCGAACCGCATTCCGGCGAAGGTGCGCGACAACTCCGACCTCGAGCTCGCGGCGGGCGACCGCATCCGTCACGACGACTTCGGCGAGGGCCGGGTCGACATGGTGACCGGCGAGGGGGCCAAGCGCATCGCGCACGTCCGGTTCGATTCCGCCGGACCCAAGAAGCTCCTCATCAAGATCGCGCCGATCAGCAAGGTCTGAGGCGGCCGGGCGCCGGGTTAGGCTCGCACAATGGCCCTGTTCTCCCGCCGTCCGAAGAAGGATGCCGCCGCAGCCGCCGCCGTGCCGGATGCCCCGGCCGAAGAGGCCACGGCATCCCCTCCCACCATCTCGGACCTCCCGGAGAGCGTGCCCGACGAGTACGTGCCCGAAGTCGGGATCTCGGTGTCGA
>JACEFY010000005.1 GCA_016807485.1 Stenotrophomonas maltophilia
GACGCGTTCGCGGGACGTTTCCACGCGTTCCTGCGCGCCCGCCCGCAGCACCCCATCGCCCCGCGCCCGGTCATCCTCAACACGTGGGAGGCGGTGTACTTCGACCACGACCTGCCGCGCCTGCTCGATCTCGCCGAACGCGCCGCCGGGCTCGGTGTGGAGCGGTTCGTCCTCGACGACGGGTGGTTCACCGGTCGTCGCGACGACACCGCCGGGCTCGGCGACTGGCAGGTCGACGCCGATGTCTGGCCGGACGGCCTCGGGCCGCTCGCCGACCGGGTGCACGAGCTCGGAATGCAGTTCGGGCTCTGGTTCGAACCCGAGATGGTCAACCTCGACTCGAACCTCGCCCGCCGGCATCCGGAATGGGTCTTCGGCACCGCGAACGGCCCGGGCGTCCCCTCGCGGCAGCAGCACGTGCTCGACCTCGGGCATCCCGAGGCGTACGCCTACGTGCTGGAGAGCATGTCGAGCCTCATCGCGGAGTACGGCATCGACTACCTCAAGTGGGATCACAACCGCCCGCTCGTCGACGCCGGCCACAGTCCGTCGTTCCGGCCGGGAGTGCACGAGCAGACGCTCGCGACCTATCGGATGCTGGAGGCCCTGAAGACCCGGCATCCGGACCTCGAGATCGAATCGTGCTGCGGCGGAGGGGGTCGCATCGACCTCGGCATCATGGAGCACTGCGACCGCGTCTGGGTGTCGGACTGCATCGACGCGCACGAACGCCAGCGCCTGCAGCGGTGGACGTCGCTGATCCTCCCTCCGGAGCTCATGGGCACGCACGTCGGCGCGCACGAAGACCATACGACGGGCCGCATCCTCGATCTCGACTTCCGCGCGGGCACGGCGATCTGGGGGCACTTCGGCATCGAGTGGGACCTCGCCGTCGCCAGCCCCGACGACCTCGCGCGGCTCGGCGAGTGGATCGCCTTCCACAAGCGGATGCGTCCGCTGCTGCACACCGGCACCGTCGTCCACGCCGACCCGACGAACCCCGCGGTCGAGCTCGAGGGCGTCGTCGCGAAGGGCGGCGCGGAGGCGCTCTACCGGCTCAGCGTCCTCGACCAGTCGGTGGAGGCGCCGCTCGGACGCATCACGCTGCCGGGGCTCGACGCGGCGCGCCGCTATCGGGTGGAGATCGTCGAGCTCTCGGCCGGCAGCATCCGTCCGGACGGTCGACCCGCGTGGACCCGCGCGGGCGCGACCGTCAGCGGCGAGGTCCTGACGAAGCTCGGCCTGGCCACACCCATGATGAACGTCGACCGGTCGACGCTCGTCCGTGCCGTCGCCGTCTGAGGCGAGGACCCGGCCGGGCACAGGAGCGACTACAGCCGCGGGTCGAGGGGCTCGGACTCGAGCGCCAGCACACCGAACACCGCCTGGTGCACGCGCCACAGCGGCTCGCCCGCCGTGAACCGGTGCAGCGCCTCGATGCCCAGGGCATATTCGCGCGCGGCGAGGGAGCGTTTGCGGCCGGTGTCGCGGTCGCGCAGACGCGCGAGATGCTCGGCATCGGTGTAATCGGGGCCGTAGATGATGCGCAGGTACTCGCGTCCGCGCACCTTGATGCCCGGCTGCACGAGGCCTTTCGCGGTGCGGATGAGGTTGGCGAACGGCTTGACGACCATGCCTTCGGCGCCCGCCTCGGTGCGCTCCTCCCACCAGGCGACCGCCTCGGCCACGGCCTCCGCGTCGTCGAGGTCGACGCGGAGGCGCGCCGTCGCGGCGAAGACGTCGGGAGCGGCGGCGACGAGCCGGTCGGCGACCGCGAGATGCCAGCCGTGGTCGCGGGTCTCGAACGTGGCCGCGCCCGCCGCGAGCACCTGGAACGGTGCGAACCGGGCGGGGCTGCCGTCGCCGACGTAGCGGCGGTAGGCGGCGCGGAACGCCGCCACGTTCGACGCACGGCGCTCAGCGCGCTCGGCGAGGGCGGCGACGTCGATGCCGGATGCGGCGGCACGCGCGAGCACGCGCTCCGTCGCCGACGTCGCCGCGACGCCCGCGGCTCCGACCGAGGCGTAGAGGTCGCGGATGAGGTCACCCGCCTTGAGCGACCAGGGCAGCATCTCGCCGTCGAGGAGCACCCAGTCGGCGCCCAGCTCCTGCCAGACGCCGGCGCCGTCCAGCGCGCTGTCGACGCGCGCGAGGAACGCCGCTTCGGCGTCGGCGGCGAAGAACGGCCGACCCGTGCGGGTGACGATCGCGCCGCGCCAGCCTTCGGGGGCGGCGAAGCGTGCGGGGTCACGGGCGACGAGCACGAGCGCTCGCGAGCCCATGTGCTTCTCCTCGCAGATCACATCGGTGACGCCCTGCCCGCGGTAGGCGGCGAAGGCTTCGTCCGGATGCTCGAGGTACCCTTCGCGGGTCGTCGCCTGCGAAGGTGACATCGTCGGAGGCAGGTGGATGAGCCAGCGCGGGTCGGTCGCCCAGCGGCTCATCGTCTCGAGGCCGCCGGCCGCCTGCTCGGGCGTGATGCCCACGCGACCGTGCAGCCCGGTCTCGACGATGATCTTGCCCTGCACATCGCCGAGGGACAGGATGCCGGGCCCCCGCTCCGGCGTGGGGGCGACGAGCGGGCGCACGGGCTCGTACCAGACCCGCTCGGCCGGCACCGAGACGACCTCGCGCTCGGGGTAGCGCATCGCCGACAGCGCGCCGCCGAAGACGCAGCCGGTGTCGAGGCAGGCGGTCTGCCCCACCCACTCGACCGTCGGCACCGGGGTGTGCCCGTAGAGCACGACGGCGTCGCCGCGGTAGTCCTGGGCCCACGGGTAGCGCACGGGCAGGCCGAACTCGTCGGTCTCGCCCGTCGTCTCGCCATAGAGGGCGAAGGCGCGGACCCGCCCGGACGCGCGACCGTGGTACTTCTGCGGCAGCCCGGCGTGCGCCACGACGAGCTTGCCGTCATCGAGGACGAGGTGCGAGACGAGGTCGTGACAGAACCGCGCGACCTCCTCGCGGAACTCCGCCGTCTCCCCCGCCAGCTGCGCGAGGGTCTCATCGAGACCGTGTGAGAGCGTCACCTGCGCTCCGCGCAGCGCCCGCACGAGCTTGGCCTCGTGGTTGCCGGGGACGGCGAGCGCGTTGCCGGCGCCGACCATGCCCATCGCAAGCCGGAGCACACCCACGACGTCGGGTCCACGGTCGACGAGGTCGCCGAGGAAGATGACGCGGCGCCCCTCCGGGTGGCGCGCGTCGACCGGGCGCCCTTCGGGGTCGCGCACGAGGTCGTAGCCGAGGCGGGCGAGCAGCGATTCGAGCTCGCTGCGGCATCCGTGCACATCGCCGATCGCGTCGAACGGGCCGTGATCGTCGCGGCGGTCGGTAAGCAGGCGGGTGCGGACGATCGTCGCACGCTCGACCTCCCCGGGCGTCCGCAGGACGTGCACCTTGCGGAAGCCCTCCTTCGCGAGGTGGCGGAGGCTCCGGCGCAGCTGGTCGCTCTGACGCCGCACGACACCGGCCGGGATGGCCCGATCGGTCCGCGCCGCGTTGCGGTCGACGCTGAGCGACTCGGGCAGGTCGAAGACGATCGCGACCGGCAGCACGTCGTGCGCCTTGGCGAGCTCGACGAGGCGTCGGCGCGCTCCCGGCTGGACGCTCGTGGCGTCGACGACCGTGAGAAGACCGGCATCCAGCCGCTTTCCGGCGACGTAGTTCAGCGCGTCGAACGCGTCGGTCGTCGCGGCCTGGTCGGCCTCGTCACCGGAGACCAGACCGCGGAAGACGTCGCTGGAGAGCGTCTCGTACGGGCCGAAATGCGCGCGGGCGAAGGTCGACTTGCCCGAGCCCGACGCGCCCACGAGCACGACCAGCGACAGCTCGGGGATCTCGAGGGCGGTCATGCGCGGGCCTCCCGGCGGAAGAGAGCGAGCTGCGTGGGCGGGCCGACCGCGGGGGCTTCGGGGTCGGCCCGCCCGACGTCGCGGTACTCGACCGTGTATCCGTGCCGACCGGCGACGCCGTCTGCCCACGCCCGGAACTCGTCACGCGTCCACTCGAAGCGGTGGTCATCGTGACGGAAGGCGCCGGCGGCGAGCGCCGGGTAGCGCGCGTTGTACTCGGCGTTGGGTGTCGTGACGATGACGGATGCCGGATGCGCGCCCGCGAAGACGGCGTCTTCGAGGGCCTCGAGCCGGGACGGATCGACGTGCTCGATGACCTCCATGAGGACCATGGCGTCGTACCCGGAGAGGCGGTCGTCGCGGTAGACGACCGATCCGTGCAGCAGGGTGAGGCGTTCGCGTTCGGCGTCGGAGGCGGCCTCGAGCTTCAGCACGCGCGCGGCGGCCTCGAGCGACCGCGCCGAGACGTCGACGCCGGTGATCGCCGTGAAGGTGCGATCCTTCGCGAGCCGTGCGAGGAGGGCTCCGTGCCCGCACCCCATGTCGACGACGCGGTGCGCGTGCACGTCGTGGAGCGCAGCGAGGACGGCCTCGGCGCGGAGCACACGCAGGGGCGTCTCGACCGGCGCGTCTGTGTCGGCGTCGGTCGCCCCGCTCTGTGCCAGCAGCGCGCGCTGATGCAGGAGGTAGCGACGCGTGATGAGCGCGCGCTCGGGGTGCGCCGCGAGCCAGCCCTCGCCGGCCCGCTCGAGCTTGGCGACCTCGTCGTCGCCGACCCAGTAGTGCTTCGCGTCGTCGAGCACGGGCAGCAGCACGTACAGCTGGCGGAGGGCGTCCGCGAGCCGGACCTCGCCGGTGAGGGTCACACTGCTGTACCGCGACCCGCCCCAGTGCTCGTGGTCGGGGTCGAGCGGAATCCGCACTTCGTCGACGCGCCATCCGCACGGTTCGAACAGCCGGCGCACGAGGTCGCTGTCGGTGCCGCGCGTGGAGACCACCGGAATGTCGATGCGCAGCGGCAACGGCGCGGCCGCCAGCTCGGGGTAGCTGTCGCTGCGGCCGGTCATGGCCGTGCGGAACACCGCGCCGAGGGCGACCGCGAGCATGCTCGACGCGACGAACGGGCGGTCGTTGATGTAGTGGTCGAGCGCGCCTGCGTCGCCGCGGAAGCGCTTGTTGCGTACGAGCGCGATCGGGTCGACTTCCACCAGCACGGCGACGGTGCAGCGTTCGGGCGTGGCCTCGGGGTAGAAGACGTGGATATCGCCGACGGGCGCCGAGAAGGTGTGCACGCGCGCGGGGTGCTTGTGGACGAGGTAGCCGAGCACCGTCGCGTCGACGCCGGCATCGGGCGCCGGCTCGTACGTCACCGTGAGCAGCATCGTCACCTCCCGCATCCGCGCGCGGCGCACCCGGTCGGCGCACCATCGCCGACTCTACCGGCGGCCCCGGCATCCGCTCCTACCGGTCGGCACCCTCGATCGGAGCACCGCTCAGAACGGCGCGGACGCCGAACCCGCGACGGATACCGGTGCGAAGAAGACCGGTGGGGCGGGAGCGTCTTCGCGGTAGATGCGACCGGTGGGCGACGCCCACTCGAGGACACCGCCGTGCAGTTGCCGCACCCTCCACCTCGTGAACTGCTTCATGCTGTGATGTCGCTGGCACAGATGGGCGAGGTTCCAGAGCGCGGTGGGTCCGCCGAGCGCGGCGTCGACCGTGTGGTCGATCTCGCACCGGATGGCCGCGCGCCGGCATCCCGGGAATCGGCAATGCTGGTCGCGCGCGCGGAGGAAGCGTCGCTGGGGCCAGGGTGTGCTGTACCGGTCGACCGCGAGCACGACGCCCTGCACCGGGTCGGTGAGCACACGCGCCCAATTCGACGCGTTCGCGGCGAGACAGCGGGCGGTCTCCGCGTCGATCGGGGAACGACCGACGAGGTCGACGGGGCCGTCGTCGGCGCCGAGGAGAGTCAACGCGGGAACGATGACCTGCACCTGCGCGCGGATCGCCCCGAGGGAACCCGGTCCGTCCCCACTCGCCGCCCGATCGATCGACGGGGCGCCCGCGAGCAGAAGGTCGGAGAACACGTCGGTGCGCACCTGATCGATCGTCCGCGGATCGTCTTCGCCGGGCTCGCGCGCATCGACGACCGCCTGCGCCTGCTGGGTCAGCCGGTCGACGATGCCGTCGGCGATCACCGTGGGCACGGTGGCGACGAGGTCCGACATGCCGTCGCGCCCGGGGACGACCCGCACCGACCGTGTCGCGCATGCCGCGCGGTGCCGCTCCGTGAACGAGCGCTCCGCCAGACGCTCCGCGAGGATCTCGAGGCCGGCGCGCACACGATTCGGTGTGTCGAGACGGCACCGCTCGATGGCCGCGCGCTCGAACTCGGCCCGCCGCTCTGTGGGCACGACCGACCCCGCCTCGACGATGACCCGGACGTGACCGCGGGTGAGTGTGCCCGCCTCCCACTCGGCGAGTGCGGCGGGGTACGACTCGACGATCTCCCGCGCCTCGCCGATCCGCTGCTGCACCGTGCGATCGGTGACGCGAAGGATGCCGCCGACTTCCGCAGCGATCGCCCGCAGCGCCATGTCGTGCACGCGCACGTTCGCCCGGGATCCCGCCGCTTGCTTCTCGGCCAGCTGCCCGGCACGCGCGAGGAGTCGCACCTCGGCGACCTGGGCGGCGGTGAGCTGAGCTGCGGTCGACTCGACACCTGCGACGATCTCGGCGAGCGCGGCGATGTCGGCATCACTGCCGGTCGGTCCCGCGAGCTCTTCCATACCCCCATTCTGACGAGGGGTTCCGACATTCAGCCGCGTGATTCCGGCGGCCGGCACCCTCGATTCTCGTGGCGGTGCGGGGTATTCTTTCGCCACCAACCGGAGGACCGTGATGAGGCGACACCCGCTGCGCGCACTCAGCGATGACGAGAAGATCGCGCGCTATGCCCACGTTCTGGGCGAGGTGCCGTCGAGCATTGCGGACCGGGCATACGCGGAGGCGTTCGAGCGGCTCCCGTCAGCCGTCGTCCACCGGCTGATCGCCGAGGTCTGCGCGCAGCTCCCGGGCGCGGGCGCGGATGCCGTGCCGGACGACGCCGTCGGATTCGCCGTGCTGATGCGCGACCTCCACGCGCGCGTCGCCGTCGTGACGTGCAGCGCCGCGGCCGAGTTGGCGGTGGCGTTCGTGATGAGTCGACCGGTCGCGGCGTACTACCGATCCGGAACGGGTTCGCTGTCCATCGACCGTCAGCCCCCGTGGGTGCATGCCCTCGCCGATCACGAGACGGCACCGGTCGACAGTGGGACGGCGCACCACGGCAAGGGCGCGATCAGCGGCGAGCAGTACGGCTGAGGAGCGCCGCGGTCTCAGCTCCGGTAACGCAACCCATGTCCGAACCGGAACAGCGGATCCCGTGTCGCGAACGGAGCGTCCGACGGGCTTTCGGCGACAGCCTCGGCGGACGAGGGAAGGTCGAACGGCAACTGTCCCCGCGGCTCGGCCACGCCGCGGACGACATCCATGATCGCCGCATCGCTCGCGCCGAACTCCACCACGAGCGCGTGCACGTGGGCCGAGAACGGGCTCAGGACGGCGGGGCGGTCGAGGTAGACGACCACGACGGTGGGAACGGCGGCGGCGACCTCGCGCACGTGATCGACGACGTCGACGGGGAAGTCCAGCGTGCCGGCGTGGAACATGCTCTCGAACCGGCCCGGGCGCCGCTCGTACGGGGCACGAAGTCGGATGAGCGCGACGTCGGCATCGGCGGGGTCCTCGACGAGGTCCGCGTGCCGGCCTGCCACCTGCGCGTCGATCCCCTCCACGTACAGGCGCCGACCCTGCGCCGGAAGGGTGTCATCGCGATTGACGAGTACCGTCACCGCGGCGCGCTGAGCGGCATTGCCTTCCGCGACGAAGTCGGCGCGGCCGACGATGTCGCGCACCTTCTCGACGTCGACATACGGGTTCTCGAAGAGTCCGAGGCGGAGCTTCTCGCGCAGCAGGCGCGCGACGGAGACATCGAGCCGCTGCTGCGTGACGCGACCGGACCGGACCAGCTCGACGATGAGCTCGGGGCGTGATTCTCCGCCGAACTGATCGCACCCGGCGTCGAGGATGCGTTGCGCGCGCGAGAGTTCGTCGAGGGCCTCCACTCCCCATGCCCGCGCCTGGGACGGCTCGCCCATGAGCGGTCCATCCGTGATCAGGTTCCAATCGGTGCAGACGATGCCGTCGAAGCCGAGTTCCTCCCGGAGGAGTCCGGTGATGATGCCCTTGTTGAACCCGAACGCGACCTCTTCGTACTCCGTGTCGATCGGAACGCCGTAGTACGGCATCATCTGGCTCGCCCCGGCCGCCAACGCGGCTCGGAACGGCTCGAGGTGGTAGTCGAATCGCCCGTCCGGGTAGATCTGCTCCTTGCCGTACGGGAAATGCGGATCTTCGCCGTCCTTCTGCGGTCCGCCGCCGGGGAAGTGCTTCACCGTCGTCGACACGGAGTCCGGGCCGAGCGTTTCACCCTGGAAACCACGGATGTAGGCCGCCCCGAGCTCGCCGGTGAGATCGGCATCCTCACCGAACGTGCCGCTGATGCGCGACCACCGGTACTCGGTCGCGAGATCGAGTTGCGGGTGAAGGGCTGTGCGGATCCCGACGGCGAGATACTCCTGCCGGGCGATGTCGGCGAAGCGCTGCACCAGGTCGGCATCGCGGAGGGCGGCAAGCCCGAGCGTCTCCGGCCACTGAGAGAAGAACGATGCCGCGGACGCCGTGCCCCAGTTCTCGGTGAAGTGATGGCGGGGGTCGGTGGAGAGCGTCACCGGAATCCCCAGACGCGTGCCGGCGGCCCGCTCCTGCAGGCGGTTGTGCCACTGCGCGAGGGTGATCGGGTCCGGCGCCGGGCCCAGCAGGTTGACGTGTCGCAGCTGCAGGTCATCGATCGCCTTCTCCGTGCCGAGGATCGGCGTGCCCTCCACCGGGCCGGCCAGGGTGCCGCCCGGCCCGACGACCACCATCTGGTGAAAGAGCATCCCCGCCTTCTCTTCGAGGGTCATCCGACCGATCAGATCGGTGACGCGCTCCTCCACGGGCGCGTCCGCATCCCGATACGTCTCAGGCATCCTCGAACTCCTCGGGACTCCACTCGTCGCGCCACTCGATGACGGGGCGATCGCCGTCGAAGCGGATCGGCAGCCAGACGTAGTCGGCGATCGACGGGTCGACGTGCGCGAACTCGGCCATCGGCTCATCGCCGTCGCGCCCGGGCGCGAAGTGGCGTGCGAACGCCTCGTGCGCTTCGGCCCCGTCAGCCAGGTAGCGCGGCAACCACCGGTCGGCGAGCGCGATGTACAGATCCTTCTTGCCGGGATGACGGAACACCGACGAGATCTGCGAGTGGAACGAGGTGCGCGACGGGTCGCTGGGATGCAGATCGCCGAGGATCTCGAACGGCCCGTGATACGACGCCGACACGGCCGCTTCCGACGGGTTCGGGTAGTAGCCCGTGGTCCCCGAGGTCAGGAGGTAGTGGCGACGGTTCCGAGTGAAGTGGGCGGGCGCTTCGCGGACGTACGGCGGCTGCGGTTGCGGAAAGTGCGTCGAGTAGTACCCGGTGACGTCGGTGTAGTCGTCGGTCAGATCGGCGCAGATCATCTCCGAGTGCACCCGCTCGAAGTAGTAGTAGCCCTTGCCGTCGTGCGGATCGACGACGAGGTCGAAATCGCCCGCGCTCATCCCCAGCGGACGCAACCACGTGCGCACAATCGTGTACGGCCCGAGGATGGTGTCGGACTCGAGCACCGTCGAGCGCTGCACCGAGCCCTTCGACATGACCTTCACCCAGCAGACGAATTTCCGCGTGTCGGCGTTGTAGACGATGTGCGGGCGGTCGAGGCCTTGGGCCGGATGCAGGGGTGAGCTCTCGTCGTCCTCATCGGGCGGGATGATGAGGCCGCGATCCTCCCAGTTCACGAGATCGGTCGAGGAGTACGCCCGCACGCCCCAGTGCCAGATCCCGCTGCCGGGCGTGGAACGCTCCTTGTTCTCGCCGTACCAGTAGTGGATGCCGTCGACGGTGATGATCGAGCCGCCGTGGGCGTGGATGCGCTCGCCCTTCGTGTCGAGCCACACCTGCCCGGGCGCAATGACGTGCTGCATGTCTTCCTTCGTGTGTGATCGGTCCGTCAGGAGTCGACGGGTTCGGGCCGGCGCCAGCCGAAGAACGGCGCCTCGGGATCGTCGGCGGGAGCGCGGAACGTGGTGCGGAAGGTGTGCTCTCCCGGCCCCACTTCGATCTCGTCGTCGGCGCCGGGGAGCACGACCACACCCGTCACGGTGGGTGGCACTTCGACCGTGACCTGCAGGTCGTCGCCGTCGCGTCGCCATGCGATCGCTGCCGTACCGCGCACGCTGTCGTAGCGCGCGCTGGCGTGGTCGAGACCTCCACCGGGGCGAGGCTGGAAGCGCACGCGCGCCCAGCCCGGAGCGTCGGGCGCGAGACCGGCGACCGCGCGGTGGAGGAAATCGGCGACCGCTCCGAGGGCATAGTGGTTGAACGAGGTCATGTCGCCCGGGTTGATCGAGCCGTCGGGGAGCATGCTGTCCCAGCGCTCCCAGATGGTCGTGGCCCCCATGCTCACCGGGTACAGCCACGAGGGCAGCTCGTCCTGTTGCAGCAGGTGGTAGGCGAAGTCCATCCTCCCCGCGCGCACGAGCGCGTCGCAGATGATCGGGGTGCCGACGAAGCCCGTCGAGATGTGGAAGCCCCCCGCGCCGACCAGTTCGAGCAGGCGTGCGCCGGCGCGCTCGACCTGCGCCTCATCGGCGAACAGCTCGAAGATCAGCGCGACCGCGATCGAGGTGGGGGTATCGCTCACGACCCGCCCGCTCGGGCTCAGGAACTCGGCACGGAACGCCCGCGTCGCCCGCTCGGCGAGCGCGCGGTAGCGCTCCTCGTCGTCGGGGCGCCCGAGGAGGGCCGCGGTGTCGGCGACGATCCGGAGCGTACGGACGTGATACGCGGTCGCGACGAGGTACTTGTCGGTGTGCGACCGGCCGGGATCGTCCGGCGGCGCCGTGGGATCGAGCCAGTCGCCCAGCTGGAACCCGGTGTTCCAGAGTCCGGTGCGCCCGGTGAGCTCGTCGATCAGGTCGACCCACGCGCGCATGCTCTCGTACTGCTCGGCGAGGATGCGGGTGTCCCCGTCGTTGAGGTACATCTCCCACGGCACGATGACCGCGGCGTCGCCCCACGCCGCCGTCGGGAAGTTGGGGAACCCGCACTCGACCCACGGCACGAACTGGGGGACGTGCCCGTTCGACCATTGCTCGGCGGCGAGGTCGCGCAGCCACCCGGTGAGCGTGCCGTGCGCCGCGAAGAGCCGCAGTGCGGTCGGCGCGAACACCTGCAGGTCACCCGTCCAGCCGACCCGTTCGTCGCGCTGCGGGCAGTCGGTCGGCAGATCGACGAAGTTGTCGCGCATGCTCCAGACGACGTTCGAGTGCAGCTGGTTGAGGCCGGCGTGCGACGACTCGAACCAGGCGGTCCGGCGCATCGCGGTGTGGATGACGACCGCTTCGACGTCGCCGTCGGCGAGCTCGCCCGGCCAGTTCTCGAGCTCGGCATAGCGGAAGCCGTGGATCGTGAAGCGCGGGGTGTAGGTCTCGTCGCCGGCACCGGCGGCCGTGTAGGAATCGACGGAGGTCGCCGCGCGCAGCGGGCGGATGCCGAGTTCGTCGCCTTCCAGCACTTCGGCGTGGTGCAGTCGCACGGTGTGTCCGGCTGCCGCGCGGATGCGGATGCGGAGCACCCCGGAGATGTTCTGACCGAAGTCCAGGCGGATGCGGCCGTCCGGTCGCCGCTCGGTGGCCACCGGGCGCAGCGTCTCGATCTGACGGACCGGGAGTGCGGTGGGCGGCTCGATGCGCGCGGGGAAGCTCTCCCGCGGCAGCGTGGTCGCCGGCATCCACTCGGACGCGTCGAAGCCGGGCGTCGACCACCCGTCCGGATGGCGGCGGGCGTCGAATGTCTCGCCCTCGTAGAGACCCGCCGCGGTGATGGCGGAGGGGGCCCACACCCAGTCGACCGGGACGTGGTGCGTCGCTCCGTCGGCCGTGGTGACCTCGAGCTGGGCGAGGAGCGCGACGTCGCGGCCGTAGGCATCCCACACACCGCCGTCGAAGCCGATGTGACCGCGGTACCACCCGTCGGCCAACCAGGCGCCGAGCACGTTCTCACCGGAGCCGAGAAGATCGGTGACGTCGTGGGTCTGGTAGCGCAGGCGGTGCTCGTAGCTCGTCCAGCCCGGGGCCAGCACATCGTCGCCGACCCGCTCGCCGTTCATCTCGAGCTCGTAGACACCGTGACCGGTGACGTACCAGCGGGCGCGCACGACGTCCTCGGGCAGCGATGCCGCGTCGAACGCGCCGCGCAGGAGGAACGCCGGGCGCGGCGCCGAGCGGTCGGCTGCGACCGACGGCGAGACGAAGTCGACCCGCCAGTCCGCGCCGAGACCGGCCTCGACGCGCGTCGAGAGGCCCGCGGCATCCGGTTCGCCCGTACCAGCCGCGCGGAGGACTCCGCCCTCGCGCGGATGCAGAGCGGCGAACGGCCACGCCGCGCGCTGCGTGTCGGCCACCTGCGCCGTCTCACGTGTGCCGTCGTCTCGCGTGAAGGTGAGCTCGACGGGCCCCGGTGCGTCGGCGACGAACGAGATGCGCGGCGCGCTCTCGCCGATGCCGATCGTCTTTCCGCCGCGACGGTTCTCGAGCCACAGGTCGGTGATCATCATCAGCCCTTCACCGACCCCGCCGTGAGGCCCTTCATGACCTGCTGGTTGAGGAACAGGTAGATGAGCAGCGTGCCGAAGACGTTGACCGCGATGGCGGCGAACGTCGGCCCGTACTGGACGGCACCGTATTCGCCGGTGAAGTTCAGCAACCCGACCTGGATGGTGCGCAGGTCGCTGCTGTTGGTGAAGGTGAGCGCGACCAGGAGGTCGTTCCAGAGGAAGAAGAACTGCACGAGCCCCACCGTGAAGAGGGCATTGCGCACGAGGGGCATGCCGACCGACCAGAACATGCGGAACACGTGGGCGCCGTCCAGGGTCGCCGCCTCGAAGATCTCGCGGGGCACCGCACGGAAGAAGGTGGCCATCATGAACACCGTCAGCGGGAGCCCCGTCGCGATGTAGGTGAGCACGAGCGGCCAGAGCGTGCCGGTCAGATGCAGGCGGAAGTAGATCGTGAAGAGCGGCAGGAGGATCATCTGCGTCGGCACCATGATGCCGGCGAGGAAGAGCAGCAGCACGGTGCCCTTGCCCTTCCACACCATGACTTCCAGCGCGAACCCCGCGGCGACGCCGAACAGCAGGATCACCGCGAGCGACGGGAAGACGACGACGACGCTGTTGAGGATGTACTTGCCGAACTCGCCGGTCGTGAACACTTCGACGTAGTTCTGCAGGCTCCACGATTGCGGGAGCGTCCAGAAGGGTTCGTTGAGGAACTCGGACTGCGTCTTGAACGAGCCGAGGAACATCCACACCATCGGGTAGATCTCGATCACCAGGAGGATGCCGATGAGGATCCACATGGGGGCGCGGCCGAGGCTGCGGCGGAACGAGCGCGAGAGGCGGGGACCGGAGCGTCGGTCGGCGGAGAGGTCGCGACCGGTCACGATCGCGGTGGTCGTAGTCATGAGATTCCCCTGATGGTCACGCGGTGACGTCGCGTCGGGTGGAGCGGAAGATGAGGACGGTGAACAGCAGGCAGAGCACCGTGAGCATGAGCGCGATCGTGCTGCCGTAGCCGTAGTCGCCGTAGGTGAACGACGTCCGGAACATGTAGAGGGTCAACGGCGTCGTGGCGTTGCCCGGGCCGCCGGCGGTGAGGGCCACGATCGTGTCGAAGACCTTGAGGGTGCCGTTGATGCTGAAGATGAGCGACGACAGGAGCACGGGCAGCGACAGCGGGAGCACGATCGAGCGGATGAGTTTCCACCCCGCCGCCCCGTCGATGCGGGCGGATTCGATGAGCTCGTCGGGGATGTCGACCAGGCCCGCGTAGAGGAGCACGGCGTAGAAGCCCATCGACCGCCAGAGGTCCATCAGGATGATGATCCAGAACGAGGCGGTCGGGGTGCCGAACCAGTCGACCGAGTCCCCGCCCAGCAGCATGAGGAACGAGTTGACGGGCCCGGTGGTCGGGGCCGCCTCGAAGAGACGCTGGAAGAGGAGGGCCACGGCGACCGTTGGCAGCACCACGGGGAAGAAGATGACCGTGCGGATGAGGCCCGAGCTGCGGCGCAGCCAGAAGACGTACATCAGCGACAGCAGGTAGCCGACCGTCACCTGCAGCGCGGTGAGGACGAGCGCGTACTTCAAGGTGAAGAAGATGGCGTCCCACGCGGCGGGGTCATTGAAGAACTTCACGAAGTTGTCGACGCCGTTGAAGGTGAACCCCGTGATCGGGTTGCCGTCCTGCACGGTGTAGAACAACGACCACACGATGGGGACCAGCATGATGAGCGTGTAGACCAGCATCGCCGGGCCGAGCAGGACCAGGATGGCGCGCTTGTCGCCGAGGACTTTCTGCATGGGAGATCTCTTCCGAGTCAGGGGGGCGGGTGGATGCCGGGGCACCCACCCGCCCGACCGGTCAGCCTTCGTCGTTCGCAGCCTGGACGAGCTTCATGAAGTCGGCACCGGAGAGCGAGCCGTTGGCGAGACCGCCGCCGTTGGTCTGGCTGACGCTCGTCGCCTTCGAGGTGAACAGCGCCTCGAACCACAGCACGCTCGAGGGAGCGTTCTGGATCGTGTCCTGCACGATCTGGGTCGTCGCGGGAAGACCCGTGGGGGTCTCATTCAGCACGAACCCCGACACGACACCGGAGTCGGCGAGGACGGCATCGCCGTAGTTCGACGTGATGCACTTCACCCATTCCTTGGTGGCGTCGTCGGCGCCTTTCGCCGAGAACATCACCGGGATGCCGACGTTCGCCGGGACCTGGTCGATGCTGCCCGCGCCACCCTCGACAGCGGGGAACGGGGCGAAGCCCACGTTGTCGGCGCCGATCTGGTTCTGCTCGGCGTCGTTGAAGTTCGCCAGCGCCCAGCTGCCCATGTAGAAGAAGGCGGCCTTGCCCGTGAGGAACGTGTTCATCGCCGCGTTGTAGTCGACCGAGCCGACGGCATCGCCGAAGTAGCCGGCCGCGCCGAGCTCGGACACCGCGTCGGCCGCGGCCACGTACTCCGGGTCGGTCAACTTGGCGTCGCCGTCGGCGACCTTCTTCAGGGCATCCGGACCCAGGTCGCGGACGATGTAGTCGCCCACGAGGCGAGTGACGGGCCATCCGTCCTTGCCGGCCGCCGAGAACGGCTGCACGCCGGCGGACTTCAGCTTCGCCGCGGCGGCGACCAGGTCGTCCCACGTCGCCGGAGCCTCGATGCCGTTGTCGGCGAGGATCTGCTTGTTGTACCAGAATCCCTCGATGTTGAACTCGGTCGGCAGCGCATAGAGGTCGCCGCCGCCGTAGAGGGCCTTGATGGTCGATTCCGCCGCGGGGAGGATCTTGTCGGACACGCCCAGCTCGTCGAGCGTGTCGGAGAGATCGAGGACCTGACCGGCGTCGATGAACTGCTGCATGAGCGACGGCGTCCCCGCCGCCATCTGCATGTCGGACAGCGAGTCCTGGCTCGCGAGGAGCTGGAGCTGCTGGTCCCACTGCGTCCCCGCGATGTCGTCGGCCTCCAGCGGGGCGGCCGCGTCGGCGTCCTTGCACTGATCGCCCGCGAGCGATGTGAGCGTGTTGATGATGGTCGTGTTCTCGGTCTGGCCGAGATACGTGAACTTCCCGTCGCCGGCTCCGCCGCTCGCTCCGCCGCCGCCGTCGCCGCTGCACGCGGAGAGGGCGAGGACGCCCACCCCGACGAGGGCGAGGGCGGGCAGAAGACGCCGCAGGCGCCCAGATGCTGTGGTCACGATTCCTCCTTGAATGCGTCGCTTCGTTCTTTGAAGCGCTTCATTTGGAAGTATGAAGGCACCGCGGGATCATTGTCAATCGTTCGTTATGAATTCGTGAAACGCTTCATTTATTGTTCTCGTCGCCGCCTCATACCGCCATAATGGCTTCGAGGTCGACGTCGACCTGCCAGAGCCCTCGGAGGGGAGGCCGCGATGAGCGAACCGCGGATGTCGATGCGCGGGCAGCCCAGCATGAGCGATGTCGCGCGGCACGCGGGCGTCGCCCTCGGGACGGTCTCGAACACTCTCAACAACCCCGACAAGGTGACCGAGGCCACGCGTCGCAAGGTGCAGGCGGCGATCGCCGAACTCGGCTTCGTCCGCAACGACGCCGCGCGCTCGCTCGCGGCGGGCAGCAGCACCTCGGTCGGGCTCGTCCTCGCCGACCTCGGCAACTCGTTCTTCGTCGACATCGCCCGCGGTGTCGAGCGCGTCATGCGGCGCCGCGGCATGGACGTCATCATCGTCAACACGGATGTCGAGCCCGCCCGAGAGGTGCACAACCTCGAGCTCCTCGACCGGTCCCGGGTCGCGGGCATCATCTTCGCTCCGCTCGACACCCGGCTCGCGCAGTCGTCGGTGTTGCCGACGCGATCCACCCCCACTGTCCTCGTCAATTACGCGTCGCCCGCACGGGCGTACTCGGGCGTCGTCGTCGATGAGCGCCACGGCGGCGGCCTGGCCGCGCAGCATCTGCTCAGCCTCGGCCGACGCCGGTTGCTGTTCGTCGGCGGTCCCCTGTTCCTCCGGGCGGTGGCGGAGCGGTGGGAGGGCGCCGAGCGCGCCGTCGCCGGCTACCCGGATGCGACGCTGGATCGCGAAGAGACACGCGGCCTGAACATCCGGCACGGGCGCGAGGTCGCCCAACGTCTCGTCGCCGCCGGCGCGGGACGCTACGACGGCATCGTCGCGGCATCCGACCTGCTGGCGATCGGGCTGGTCCAGGTGCTGAGCGGCGTACCCGGCTTCGCCGTGCCGACCGACATCGCGATCACCGGCTACGACGACAACCACTTCGCCTCCGAGAGCGCCATTCCGATCTCGACGGTCGCCCAGCCGGGCGAGGAGATGGGCAGCATGGCCGCCGACCTGCTGCTCGAGCGCATCGCCCAGCCCGACACCGCGACCCGGACGGTCACCCTCGAACCGCGGATCATCCCGCGATCGTCGACCCTCGGCGACATCTGGCGGCGCGAGTAGGCCTCGGCGATCGGCGCCGGCCGTTCACGCGGGCCCGAAGAGCAGCCACAGCGCCGTCGCTCCGGTCAGCACGAGCACGACGGTCTCGAACGTCCGCTGCGACAATCGTCCCGCGATGAGGCGCCCGAGCGCGCCGCCGAGAAGCACCGCGGGCACCAGCAACAAGTCGAGCCAGAGCACGGGGACGGTCAACAGGCCGAGGCCGATGACGATCGGGAGCTTCGCGATATTGACGATCGCGAAGAACCACGCCGCCGTCCCGAGGAAGGCACGCACGTCGAAGCGCGCGGCGGGGAAGTAGAGCGACATCACCGGACCGCCCGCGTTGGCGACCATCGTCGTGAACCCGCCGAGCGTGCCGTAGCCGAGCAGCGCCGCCCGCCCGCCTCCCGGCCGCGCCGGGCGGCGACGGAGGGCGAGCGTCACGATGACGAGAGCGACGAGGATGGCGCCGATGCCGCGGCGCACGAGCACGTCCTGGGCGAGCGCGAGGAAGAGCGCGCCCACAGCGATCCCCGCGACGACCGCGGGGGCGAGGCGCCACAGGGTCCGCCAGTCCGCGTGCCGTCGGTAGAGCGTGAGAGCGAGGACGTCGCCGACGATGAGCAGCACGAGCAGAGCCGCCGTCGAGGTGCGCGCGGGGAGGATCGCCGCGAAGACGACGACGGCGAGGGTGCCCGCTCCCGGGAGAGCCGTCTTCGAGATCCCGACGATGACGGCTCCGGCCGCGAGGAGGAGCCACGCGGAGACGGGAAGGTCGATCATGGCGCGACCAGACTACGCGGGCCCTCCCCGGCCGCCCGCATGCGCGGGTCTGCGCGGGGTCATGCGCCGACGGGAACGGCGTCGAGGTGGCGACGTGCCGCCTCGATCGCGAGGCGCGCGTGCTCCTTGGGGCCCACCTTCGCGCCGCGGCGACCGCGCTCACGCGTCGACTGGCGGCGGCAGGATCGCCGCGACCTGCGCCCTGATCGTCCGCTTCACGTCGGCTTCCGAGTCGTGCAGGTGCAGCGTCGCCGTCATCGTGACGTGGATGACGGCCGTCACGACACGCGCGAGCGTGCCCTGATCCCCGGGGGCCGTGCCCGCCGACGCCCCGAGGATGCCGGCGACGGCCGACTCCAATCGCCACGCCTCGGCGAGACCGGCCGCGCGATGGGGTTCAGCGGGGTCGCCGAAGGTGAGCTCGTGCAGATACTGACGGCCGTTCTCGGGCTGCTCGCGCACGCAGTGGATCACAGGGTCCAGCAGCGCCATGAGCGTGTCGACCGGCGGAGTGCCCACGGCCCCCGGTGCGGCGGCGGCCAGGCCGGCGTCGATGGCCGCCGCGAACTTCTCGTTCTGCACCATGATCAGCAGCTCCGCCTTCGTGGCCGCGTAGCGGAACAGTGTGCCGCTGGCCACATCGGCCCGATCCGAGATCTCCTGCGTCGTGACCCCGCCGACCCCGCGCTCGGCGAACAGTGCGCGTGCGGCATCCATGATGCGGCGGCGCTTGTCGGCCATCGCCCGTTCGCGTCGCCCGAGGCTGCCGGCGGGTCCGGGTTGCTGACTCATCTCGCCTCCTTGACAAATTCACTGAGTGTGCTCATTATTGAGTCTAGTCGCAATATCGGCCGGCGACACCACCGACAGCACCACCGGAGCAGAGATGACATCCCCCACGAACAACACGCACGGCGCTGCGTCGTACGTGCGTGCCGCGACGAGGACGATGCGCGTCGACGGCGCGGACATCGCCTATCGCGATCTGGGATCGGGCGCGCAGACGCCGCTCGTCGCGCTCATGCACCTCGGCGGCAACCTCGACGCGTGGGACCCGGAGCTCATCGATGCCCTCGCGGTGGATCGGCGCGTCATCGTGCTCGACTACCGGGGCGTCGGACGCTCGACCGGCCGCGTCCGTGACACGTTCGACGACATGGCGCGCGACGCCATCGCCGCCATCCGCGCGCTCGGACTGCCGCGGGTCGACCTCTTCGGCCTGTCGATGGGCGGCATGGTCGCCCAGGCGATCGCCGCGCGGGAGCCCGACCTCGTCGCGCACCTCGTGATGGCCGGCACCGGACCGCAGGGCGGCGCCGGTCTCACCCGCATGACGGGCGTCATGGTGCGCGGCATCGCCCGCAGCATCGTCACCCGTCGCCCCGCGACCTCGGTGCTCTTCTTCACCGGCAGCACCGCGGGCACCCGCGCCGCCGCCGATTACCAGGCGCGCCTGCAGCGCCGACGCGACGACCGCGACCGCGCCGCCACGCCGGGCGTCATGCGTGCACAGCTGCGGGCCGTCGCCCGCTGGGGCGCCGATCCACGCCCCGCCGCAGTGCGCACCGCCCCGCCCACACTGACCTTCCACGGCACGGGCGACATCCTCGTCCCCGCGTCGAACGCCGATGAGCTCCGCGCCGTGTTCCGCGGGATCGAGGTCGTCACGTTCCCCGATGCCGGACACGGCGTGGTCTCGCAGCACCGCGCCGTCGTGGCAGACCGCATACAGACCTTCCTGCGCCACTGACGCAGGAGCCACCCTCACCCCTCAAACCCACCCAGAGAAGGACATCGCGACATGCGTGCATTCATCATCGACGGCTACAAGAAGCCCCTCCACGAGGCCGACGTCCCCGAGCCCACCGTGGGCGACGGCGACGTCCTGATCAAGGTCGCCGCGGCCGGCGTGAACGGCATCGACGAGCGGATCCGCGAGGGGGCGTTCAAGGCCTTCCTGCCGTACCCGATGCCGCTGATCCTCGGCCACGATGTGGCCGGCACCGTGATCCGGGTC
The DNA here is from genome assembly GCA_016807485.1 of Stenotrophomonas maltophilia. Classification (GTDB taxonomy): domain Bacteria; phylum Actinomycetota; class Actinomycetes; order Actinomycetales; family Microbacteriaceae; genus Microbacterium. The sequence continues at coordinate 19,870 of JACEFY010000005.1, forward strand.
GGCGCGCGCGTGCGCGGGTTCAAGCCGGGCGACGAGGTCTTCGCCCGCCCCCGCGATCACCGCATCGGCACGTTCGCCGAGCGCATCGCCGTCGACCAGGACGACGTCGCCCTCGCCCCCACCTCGGTCACCGCTGTCGAGGCGGCATCCCTCCCCCTCGTCGCGCTGACCGCATGGCAGGCACTCGTCGATCTCGGCACCGTGCGAGCGGGGCAGAAGGTCCTCATCCACGGCGGCGCCGGCGGCGTGGGAACCGTCGCCATCCAGCTCGCGAAGCACCTCGGCGCGCACGTCGCGACGACGACCTCCACCCGCAACGTCGACTTCGTGCGCGGACTCGGCGCCGACGTCGTCGTCGACTACACGACCCAGGACTTCACGGCAGAGCTGTCCGGCTACGACGTCGTGCTCGACAGCCTTGGCGGCGAGAACCTCGAGCGCTCGCTCCGCGTGCTCCGCCCCGGCGGCAAGGCCGTGGGCATCGCCGGCCCGCCGACTCCGGCGTTCGCGCGACAGATCGGGCTGGGCCCGGTGCTCCGGCTCGCGATCGGCGCACTCAGCCGCAAGGTCCGCCGCCAGGCGGAGAAGCTCGGCGTCAGCTACGACTTCCTCTTCATGCACGCCGATGGTGGCCAGCTGCGCACGATCGCCGAGCTCGTGGATGCCGGCACCATCCGACCGATCGTCGGCGCGACCTTCGCGTTCGACGAGGCGCCCGCGGCCCTCGCCGCACTGAACGCCGGCGGCCTCCGCGGCAAGGCGGTCGTGCGAGGCGCGTGACCGCCCAGCAGCCCCTTCCGCTCCCCCGCCAGACCCCGCAGAATCAACACAGCACGCAAAGGACACCTCTCATGACCGACGCCATCATCACCTCGTATGCCAAAGCTCCCGCCAAGACCGTCACGGTCGGCGGCGACACGTTCGCCTACCGCGAGCTCGGACCGAAGGAGGAGATCCCCGTGGTCTTCTTCGTCCACCTCGCCGCGACGCTCGACAACTGGGACCCCCGCATCATCGACGCGATCGCGAAGACCCGTCACGTCATCACGTTCGACCAGCTCGGCGTCGGCGCCTCGAGCGGTCGGGTGCCCGACACCCTCGAAGAAGCCGCCGACGATGCCTACCGATTCATCACGGAGGGTCTCGGATACGCGAAGATCGACCTCTTCTCGTTCTCGATGGGCGGCATGATCGCGCAGGATCTCGTCGTCAAGCACCCTGAGCTCGTCCGCAAGCTCGTGCTGACGGGCACCGGGCCGCGCGGCGGAAAAGACATGGACAAGGTCGTCGGCACGACCTACTGGGATATCTTCCGCTCGGTGATCACGCGCTCCGACCCGAAGGAGTTCCTCTTCTTCAACCGCGACGCCGAGGGCAAGAAGGCCGGCAAGGCATTCGTGAAGCGCCTGACCGAACGCACCGTGGATCGCGACGCGAAGATCACCAACAAGGCGTTCAGCACGCAGCTGAAGGCCATCGCGAAGTTCGGCCGCTCCGCGCCGTCCGACCTCTCGGTGATCACCGTGCCCACGCTCATCGCCAATGGCGACAACGACCGCATGGTCCCCAGCATCCTGTCGGAAGACCTGCACCGCCGCATCGCCGGATCCGAGCTGATCATCTACCCGAACTCCGGCCACGGCGGCATCTTCCAGTACTGGGAGAAGTTCGCGCCCGTCGCCGCGAAATTCCTGAACGACACCCGCGTCTGAACCCCGACGAAAGGCACGATCATGAGCACCGGCATTGCCAAGCCCACGAAGCACTTCACGTCGTCGATCCTGCTGTGGATGCGATCCGACCTTCCCCGCCAGGCCGGGATGGACCGCTGGAAAGGACCGCACTCGCAGATCATCGCCGCGACCCCGGGCCTCGAGGAGTACCGCCAGGTGCACCTCGCCGAGCACCCGGCGGGTCGGTGGCCCGCAGCAGACGGCATCGAGACCGAGATCCCAGCGGACCGGCGCGTCGACGGGATCGCCGAGGTGACCTTCGAGAACGCGCTCTCCCCGCTCGCGGGACGCAAGCAGACGGCGCTCGCGTTCGAGGACGAGGTGAACATCTTCCGACGTACCCTGCTGCACGCGGGCCCTCCCGGGAGCTCCCGCTGGTACGACGTCGCTCCGGGCGAGAAGCCGGGCTCTC